>NZ_JARUBM010000002.1:7162500-7430596 GCF_029626175.1 Micromonospora sp. WMMD1082
ACCAACGTCGCGGAGACCTCGCTGACCGTCCCCGGCATCAAGTACGTGGTGGATCCCGGCACCGCCCGGATCTCCCGCTACTCGCAGCGGCTGAAGGTGCAGCGGCTACCCATCGAGCCGGTCTCCCAGGCCAGCGCCAACCAGCGCAAGGGCCGCTGCGGGCGTACCTCGGACGGCATCTGCATCCGGCTCTACGACGAGCAGGACTTCGCCGCCCGGCCCGAGTTCACCGACCCGGAGATCCTGCGTACCAACCTGGCCTCGGTCATCCTCCAGATGACCGCCATCGGCCTCGGCGACATCGCCGCCTTCCCGTTCATCGACCCGCCGGACCGCCGCAACATCACCGACGGCGTCAACCTGCTGCACGAACTGGGCGCGCTCGACGCGGCCGAGACCGACCCGGACCGCCGGCTCACCCCGCTCGGCCGGCGCCTGGCGCAGCTCCCGGTCGACCCCCGCCTGGCCCGGATGGTGCTGGCGGGCGAACGCAACGGCTGCGCGACCGAGGTGATGGTGATCGCCGCCGCGCTGTCGATCCAGGACCCCCGCGAGCGGCCGGCCGACAAGCAGGCCCAGGCCGACCAGGCACACGCCCGGTTCGCGGACAAGGAGTCCGACTTCGTCGCGTACCTCAATCTCTGGCGGCACCTGCGCGAGCAGCAGCGGGCGCTCTCCTCCAGCGCGTTCCGCCGGATGTGCCGGGCGGAGTATCTGAACTACCTGCGGGTCCGCGAGTGGCAGGACATCGTCAGCCAGTTGCGGCAGGTGTTGCGGACACCGAACGCGGACCTGCCCGAGGAGATCGACACGCCGAAGGTGCACCAGTCGCTGCTGCCCGGCCTGCTGTCGCACGTCGGTCTCAAGGACGCGCAGAAGCACGAGTACCTGGGCGCCCGAGGGGCGAAGTTCGCGCTCTTCCCGGGCTCGGCGCTGTTCCGCAAGCCGCCGCGCTGGGTGATGGCCGCCGAGCTGGTGGAGACCTCCCGCCTCTGGGGCCGGGTGAACGGGCGGATCGAGCCGGAGTGGGTCGAACCGCTGGCCCAGCACCTGGTCAAGCGCAGCTACAGCGAGCCGCACTGGGAGAAGAAGCAGGCGGCGGTGATGGCGTACGAGAAGGTCACCCTCTTCGGCGTGCCGCTGGTCACCTCCCGCAAGGTGAACTTCGGCCGGATCGACCCGGTGCTGAGCCGGGAACTGTTCATCCGGCACGCGCTGGTCGAGGGCGACTGGTCCACCCACCACCCGTTCTGGCGGGACAACCAGCGGCTGCTGACCGAGGTGGCGGAGCTGGAGAACCGGGCCCGGCGGCGCGACATCCTGGTCGACGACGAGACGATCTTCCAGTTCTACGACGAGCGGATCCCGGCCGAGGTGGTCTCCGGGCGGCACTTCGACAGCTGGTGGAAGCAGGCCCGGCGGGAGCGGCCGGAGCTGCTCACCTTCACCCGGGAGCTGCTGGTCAACGCGGGCCGGGGCGGGTGGGACGGGGCCGACTATCCCGACGAGTGGCGGGCCGACGGGGTGGCCCTGCCGCTGACGTACACCTTCGAGCCCGGCACCCCGACCGACGGCGTCACGGTGGACATCCCGCTGCCGTTGCTCAACCAGGTGCCGGCGGAGAGCTTCGACTGGCAGGTACCCGGGCTGCGCGAGGATCTCGTCATCGCGTTGATCCGCTCGCTGCCGAAGCCGGTGCGCCGCAACTTCGTGCCGGTGCCCGACTTCGCCCGCGCCGCGCTGGCCGCGATCACCCCCGGCGAGGAACCGCTGCTGGACGCGTTGACCCGCCAGTTGCGGCGGATGACCGGGGTGACCGTGCCCCGGGACGCCTGGGACGTCGGCAAGCTGCCGCCGCACCTGCGGGTCACCTTCCGGGTGCTCGGCGACGACGACCAACCGGTCGCCGAGGGCAAGGACCTGCCGGCCCTGCAACGTCAGCTCACCGCCGAGGTACGCCAGGTGGTGGCCGCCGCCGCGCCGGACGTGGCCCGCTCCGGGCTGACCGGCTGGGAGATCGGCACCCTGCCGCGCACCATCGAGCAGGTGCGGGCCGGATACGCGGTGACGGCGTACCCGGCGCTGGTGGACGAGGGTGCCACGGTCGGGGTGCGGGTGTTCGACTCACCGGCCGAGCAGGAGGCCGCCCACTGGGCGGGCACCCGGCGGCTGCTCCGGCTGACCGTGCCGTCGCCGGCGAAGTTCCTCCAGGGGCGGCTGTCCAACGAGGCGAAGCTGGCGCTCAGCCGCAACCCGCACGGCGGGGTGCAGGCGCTGATCGAGGACGCGGCCAGCGCGGCGATCGACAAGCTGATCAGCGACGCCGGCGGCCCGGTCTGGGACGCCGAGGGCTTCGCCGCGCTGCGGGAGAAGGTCCGGGCCGATCTGGTGGACACCGTGGTGGAGGTGATGGACCGGGTCCGGGCGGTGCTCGCCGCCGCGTACGGGGTGCAGCAGCGGCTCGGCGCGACGAAGAACCTGGCCGTGGTGGCCGCCCTCGCCGACATCCGCGGCCAGCTCACCGGCCTCGTCCACGCCGGGTTCGTCACCGAGGCCGGGTACGCCCGCCTGCCCGACCTGCTGCGCTACCTGACCGCGATCGAGCGTCGGTTGGACCGGCTGCCCGGCAACCCGGCCCGGGACAAGTCCCAGCAGGACCGCATCGCGGTGGTCCAGCGGGAGTACGACGAGATGCTCGCGGCGCTGCCCCCGGCCCGACGGTCCGCGACACCGGTACGGCAGATCCGCTGGATGATCGAGGAGTTGCGGGTGAACGTCTTCGCCCAGGCCCTGGGCACCCCGTACCCCGTCTCCGAACAACGCATCTACCGCGCCATGGACGACGCCGAGAGCGGCTAGCGCCTGTGTCGAAGCCCCTGGCCGGACTCCGCCTCGGCTCGACCGAGGACGTCGAACAGGCGCTAGGGCAGGGGTTCGACGCCGGGGGGAAGTTCGGCGGTGGCGGTGGCGGTGTGGACGTAGTCGAGCAGGATGCGGCGTAGTTCGCGGCCGGCGTGGGTGGGCACCACGTCGCGGCGGCGGGCGACGGCGATGGTGCGGCGCACGCCGGGGGCGGCCAGCCGGGTGACCCGGATGCCGGGCCGGCGAGCCACCACGATGCCGGGCACCAGGGCGATGCCCAGCCCGGCCTCGACGAAGCTGAGCACGGCGTCCATCTCCCCGCCGTCGACGGAGAGGCTCGGTTCGAAGCCGGCAGCCCGGCATGCCTGGAGGGTGGCGTCGCGCAGGTCGTAGCCCTCGCGGAACATCACCAGGGGCTGGCCGCGCAGGTCGGTGATGCGCAACTCGCCGCTGGCCGAGGCGGTCGGCACCGGGTCGACCGAGGCGACCACCAGGCTCTCGGTCAGGATCGGGTCGGCCCGCAGCCCGGGGTCGGTGCCCTGGGCGGGCATGATGATCAGCGCCAGGTCCAGGTCGCCCCGGAGCAGGTCACGGACGAGGTCCTGGGAGCCGCCCTCCTCCACCCGCAGGTCGACGGTGGGATGGGCGTCGCGGAACCGGCGCAGCACCGGCGGGGCGAGCGAGGTGGCGAGGCTGGGGGTGGCGCCGAGGCGTACCCGGCCGCGCCGCAGGCCGACCAGCTCCTGCACCTCCCGGGTGGCGGTCTCGACGTCGGCCAGGATCCGGGTGGCCAACGGCAGCAGCACCTCGCCTGCCGCGGTGAGCGCGATGTTCCCTCTTACCCGCTCGAAGAGCGGGGCGCCCAGGGCATCCTCCAGCGCGTGAATTTGCTTACTCAAGGAGGGCTGGGTGATGCCCACGATGTCGGCCGCTTGGGTGAAATGTCGCACTTCGGCCACCGCGACGAAGTACCTCAGCTGATGGAGCTGCATCTACATAGCTTATGGCTATCAAGACTGCGGTGTCGATGCATTGGACGACTGATCAAAGTGCTCCTAGCGTCGATTGAGTGGTAGTCACGACGCGCACGCGGTCGCCCATCCGATCGAATGTCGGCCTCAAGGCCGTCATGGCGGTGACGGGCATCCTCCTGGTGCTGTTCCTCATCGCCCACATGCTGGGCAACCTGAAGATCTTCACGGGTGCCATGGCGTTCAACCACTATGCGGAGTGGTTGCGCGAGTTCGGCGCCCCGCTGCTGCCGAGCGCCGGCTTCCTCTGGATCCAGCGGATCGGCCTGCTCGCCGCCGTACTGCTGCACATCTGGGCCGCCACGGTCCTCGCGCTGCGGGCCCGCGCCGCCCGACCGGTGCGCTACGCCCACCGCAAGAAGGTCCGCGGCAGCTACGCGGCCCGCACCATGCGCTGGGGCGGGGTGATCATCCTGCTCTTCGTGATCTACCACATCCTGGACCTGACCACCGGCACGCTGAACCCGGTCGGCGACCCGTCCCGGCCGTACGCCAACGTGGTCGCCGACTTCGCGCCGGCCCGCTGGTACGTCACGCTCTTCTACACCGTGGCGGTCGTCGCCCTCGGCTTCCACCTGCGGCACGGCGTGTTCAGCGCGCTGCGCAGCCTCGGCCAGCAGACCCCGCGCGGCGAGCGGCGTGCCCGGGTGGTGGCGCTGACCTTCGCCGTCGCGCTCTGCGTCGGCTATCTCGTGGTCCCGTTCGCCGTACTCACCGGATTGGTGTCCTGACCATGGATCTGTTCACCGAGGGCGACCCGATCGCCGACGCCCGGGCTCCCGAGGGGCCGATCGAGACCCGCTGGGAACGCCGCCGCTTCGAGGCCAAGCTGGTCAACCCGGCCAACCGCCGCAAGATGACGGTGATCGTGGTCGGCACCGGGCTGGCCGGTGGCTCCGCCGCCGCCACGCTCGCCGAGCAGGGCTACCGGGTCAAGTCGTACTGCTACCAGGACAGCCCCCGCCGGGCCCACTCGATCGCCGCGCAGGGTGGCATCAACGCCGCCAAGAACTACCGCAACGACGGCGACTCGGTGCACCGACTCTTCTACGACACCGTCAAGGGCGGCGACTTCCGCTCCCGGGAGTCGAACGTGCACCGGCTGGCCGAGGTCTCCGTCAACATCATCGACCAGTGCGTCGCCCAGGGCGTGCCGTTCGCCCGCGAGTACGGCGGCCTGCTGGACACCCGCTCGTTCGGCGGCGCCCAGGTGCAGCGCACCTTCTACGCCCGAGGGCAGACGGGCCAGCAGCTGCTGCTCGGCGCGTACCAGGCCCTGGAGCGGCAGATCGGCCTGGGCAACGTGGAGATGAACGCCCGGCACGAGATGCTGGAGCTGATCGTCATCGACGGCAAGGCGCGGGGCATCGTGGTCCGGGACATGGTCACCGGTGAGATCACCACGGAGTTCGCCGACGCGGTGGTGCTCGCCTCCGGTGGCTACGGCAACGTCTTCTACCTCTCCACCAACGCCAAGGGCTGCAACGTCACCGCCACCTGGCGGGCGCACCGCAAGGGCGCGTACTTCGCGAACCCCTGCTACACGCAGATCCACCCGACCTGCATCCCGGTCTCCGGCGACCACCAGTCGAAGCTGACCCTGATGAGCGAGTCGCTGCGCAACGACGGCCGGGTGTGGGTGCCGTTGGCCAAGGGCGACGACCGCAACCCGAAGGACGTACCCGAGGACGAGCGGGACTACTACCTGGAGCGGATCTACCCCTCCTTCGGCAACCTGGTCCCCCGGGACATCGCCTCCCGGGCCGCCAAGGCGGTGTGCGACCAGGGGCGCGGCGTCGGCCCCGGTGGGCTCGGCGTCTACCTCGACTTCGCCGACGCCATCCAGCGACTGGGCCGCAAGGCCGTCGAGGCCAAGTACGGAAACCTCTTCGAGATGTACGAGCGGATCACCGGCGAGGACCCGTACGAGGTGCCGATGCGGATCTACCCCGCCGTGCACTACACGATGGGCGGCCTCTGGGTCGACTACGACCTCCAGTCGAGCATCCCCGGCCTCTTTGTCATCGGCGAGGCGAACTTCTCCGACCACGGCGCGAACCGGCTCGGCGCCTCCGCGCTGATGCAGGGCCTCGCCGACGGCTACTTCGTGCTGCCCAACACGATCGCCAACTACCTGGCCGCCGGCCCGTTCGAGAAGATCGACGGCAGCCACCCGGCGGCGGTCGAGGCGCGCCGCGACGTAGAGGACCGCATCCAGCGGCTGCTGGCGGTCAACGGCGACCGGACGGTCGACTCGTTCCACCGCGAGCTGGGCCAGATCATGTGGGAGCACTGCGGCATGGAGCGCTCCGAGGCCGGGCTGCGCAAGGCGATCGACGAGATCCGCGCGCTACGCGACCAGTTCTGGCAGCGGGTCCGGGTGCTCGGCGACGGCGACGGGCTCAACCAGTCGCTGGAGAAGGCCGGCCGGGTGGCCGACTTCTTCGAGTTGGCCGAGCTGATGTGCATCGACGCCCTGCACCGCGAGGAGTCCTGCGGCGGCCACTTCCGGGCCGAGCACCAGACGCCCGACGGGGAGGCCCAACGCGACGACGAGCGCTTCACGTACGTCGCGGCCTGGGAGTTCACCGCCACCGGCGAGCCCTCGGTGCTGCACAAGGAAGACCTGCACTTCGAATACGTCCACCCCACGCAGCGGAGCTACAAGTGAACCTGACCCTGCGCATCTGGCGCCAGTCCGGCCCCGAGGACAAGGGTCGGATGGTGACCTACCAGGTCGACGACGTCTCCCCGGACATGTCGTTCCTGGAGATGCTCGACGTGCTCAACGAGCGGCTCATCCTCTCCGGCGAGGAGCCGGTCGCCTTCGACCACGACTGCCGCGAGGGCATCTGCGGCATGTGCGGCCTGATGATCAACGGCGACGCGCACGGCCCGCAGCGCGGCACCACCGCCTGCCAGCTGCACATGCGGCAGTTCTCCGACGGCGACACGATCGACATCGAGCCGTGGCGGGCGCGGGCCTTCCCGGTCATCAAGGACCTGGTGGTCGACCGCAACGCCTTCGACAAGATCATCGCTGCCGGCGGGTACATCACCGCGCCCACCGGCAGCGCCCCGGAGGCGCACTCCGTGCCGGTGGCCAAGGCCAACGCGGACTCCGCCTTCGAGTCGGCCGCCTGCATCGGCTGCGGCGCCTGCGTGGCCGCCTGCCCGAACGGCTCCGGGATGCTGTTCACCGCCGCCAAGGTCACCCAGCTGTCGCTGCTGCCGCAGGGCCAGCCGGAGCGCTACACCCGGGTGATCGGCATGGTCGACGCGCACGACGAGGCCGGCTTCGGTGGCTGCACCAACGCCGGCGAGTGCACCGTGGTCTGCCCGAAGGGCATCCCGCTGACCACCATCGGCCGGTTGAACCGCGACTACCTGGCGGCGACCACCAAGCGCGGCGACACCCCCGGCACCTGATCCCGTGAGCGGATCGGCGGGATCACACGCGTCGATCCTTCGGCCTAGGGTGTGCGGTGGACACACCGGGGGACCGACGGGAGAGACGAGTGACCATCCGGATGAACCGCAGGACCGCGATCGGCCTGGGCACCGTGGCGACGGCCGGCACCGTGCTCGGCACCGCGGTGCCCGCCGCCGCTGACCCCGGCGGCGAGGCCGCCGAGGCCGACCCGCGCGGCGTGGACCGCAGCCGGGTCGCGGCCCGGATCGCGGCCGTCTACCGGCGAGAGAGCGGCCGGGCCGGCGGCAACTGGCAGGCGTACGTCAGCGTCGCCGGCGCGGGCGGGCCCCTGGTCGCGGTGAGCGAGTCGGCGGACCTGCGGATCGAGGCGTACAGCGTCAACAAGATCGCCGTGGCCGTCGCGGTGCTGGACAAGGTCGACCGGGGCCTGCTCGCGCTCGACCAGCAGGTGGAGGTGACCGCCGAGATCGTCGTACCGGGCGGCGACGGCATCTTCAGCCTGGACGGCGCCCACCCCAGCCTGGTCACCCTCGGCCACGTGCTGGCGAACCTGCTGACCGTCTCCGACGACACCGCGGTCCGGCTCTGCGGGCTGGTCTGCCCGGCCGCCGAGGTCAACCAGATCCTGGTCACGAAGGGCTTCCCGAACACGCAGGTGCAGCCGGTGGCCAACCCGAACCGCTTCTTCCTGGGCACCAGCACCCCGCGGGAGACCCACGACCTGCTCCGAGCGCTGGTCGGCGGCACGCTGCTCTCCCCCGCCTCGACCGATGTGGTGCTGCGGCTGCTGCGCTCGCCGGTGGCGTTCACCGACGGCGTACGGCGGGAGATGTCCTCCGCCGAGCGGGCCCGGATCGCCACCAAGGCCGGCTGGTTCGTCGACGCCCGGCACGAGGCCGGCGTGATCTTCGACACCGCCGGGGCGCCCCTGGTGACGTACGCCCTCTTCGCCGACGGCCAGGCCGGCGCGGACGACTTCGGCGCCACCCACCCGGCGGTGCAGGCCCGGGCCCGGTGGGGCCGCCGGGCGCTGGATCTCACCGACGGCCTGGGCGGCAGCGGCACCGCCCGGCGCGGGCATCCGTACCGCCCCAGCAACGGCGGCTGAAGCCGCCGGCGGCGGCTACCGTGGATCCGGTACCAGCCGAGGGGGGTTCATGCGGGAGCCGAAGGAGCCGAAGGAGCCGACGGGGCAGTCGAGTGGGCGACGGATCAGCGGATCGGTGGCCGGCCTGGCCGCGGTGGCCGGGCTCGCCGGCCTGGCCTGGGCGGCCCGGGACGTGCCGGCCGCGCTCGGCGGCCGGCTGGCCGGCGCGCGGGCCGAACGGGCGGCCCGGTCGCCGCAGTTCCGCGACGGCACGTTCCACAACCGGGCGGACACCCGCACGATGGTCCCCGCTCCCGACCGTAACCTGCTCCGCGAGTTGATCTTCGGCGAGCAGAAGCGGCGACCGACCGCCCCGGTGCCGCTGGTCCGGCCCGCCGCCGAGACCCGGATCGACCCGGCGCGCGAGCTGAACGTCGTCTGGTACGGCCACGCGTCGACCCTGATCGAGATCGAGGGCCGGCGGGTGCTGCTCGACCCGGTGTGGAGCGACCGGTGTTCCCCGACGGCGGCCGTCGGTCCGCGCCGGCTGCACGAGCCGCCGGTACGCCTCGACGAGCTGCCCCGCCTCGACGCGATCCTGATCTCGCACGACCACTACGACCACCTCGACATGGCCACGGTACGGGAGCTGACCGCCCGGCAGTCGGCACCGTTCCTGGTGCCGCTCGGGGTCGGCGCCCACCTCGACCGCTGGGGAGTCCCGGCCGAGCGGATCATCGAGCTGGACTGGTCGCAGACCCACCGGGTGGCCGAGCTGGAGATCACCTGCACCGCCGCCCAGCACTTCTCCGGCCGGGGGCTGCGCCGCAACGGCACCCTGTGGAGTTCCTGGGTGGTGGCTGGGCAGCAGCGCCGGGTCTACTACACCGGGGATTCCGGCTACTTCGGCGGGTACGCCGAGATCGGCGCCGCGCACGGGCCGTTCGACGTGACGCTGATGCAGATCGGCGCGTACGACCGGGCCTGGCCGGGCATCCACATGTTCCCGGAGGAGGCCGTCACCGCCCACCTGGACCTGCGCGGCGGACTGTTCGTGCCGGTGCACTGGGCGACGTTCAACCTCGCCCTGCACGACTGGTCCGAGC
Source organism: Micromonospora sp. WMMD1082 (assembly GCF_029626175.1). NCBI lineage: Bacteria > Bacillati > Actinomycetota > Actinomycetes > Micromonosporales > Micromonosporaceae > Micromonospora > Micromonospora sp. WMMD1082. Next base: position 7,172,020 of record NZ_JARUBM010000002.1, read on the forward strand.
CGGTGGACCGGCTGTGGGCGGAGGCCAAGGCCCGCGACGTCCGGCTGGCCGTGCCCCGCCCCGGCGAGCGGGTGGTGGTCGACGACCCGCCGCCGGTGGACGGCTGGTGGCAGGCCGTCGCCTGACCCCCTGCTCCTCAGAGGACGAAGGCGTCGGTCCAGAGGGCGCCGGAGCGGCCGGAGAGCGAGTCCAGCATCGCCACCGCCTGCCCGTCGGTGAGCTGGGCGACGAAGTCGACGATGGCCCGGCCGCGGGCCTTGCCCAGCCGGTCCGGGGTACGCGGGTGCAGCTCCGCCTCGGCCAGCTCCACCAGGTCGTGCAGCCGCCGGGGCAGCCGGGACTCCTCCTCCGGGTCGAGCAGCCACTCCAGCAGGGCCTCGACCAGGGTGCCGAGCAGCCGGGCCTGACCCCGCTGGTGCAGCGCCAGGTCGGGGCGGGCCAGCACGAACCGGTGATGGACGAACTTGAGCACCTGCACCTCGTGCCACTGCGCCGGTGCCAGCGACACGTGCCCGGAGCGCACCCCGGGCTGCTCGACCACGGTGATCGCGTCCACGAATCGGGTGGCCCACCGCGCGGAGAAGCGCGCCACGTACTGCTCCGCCTCGATCGAGCCGTCGAACGGCAGGGCGAGCAGCCCCTCGACCAGTTCCTCCCGGACGTGCTCGACGGCGGCGGTGAACGCGTCGTCGTCGGCGATCCAGCCGTCCTTGCGGTGCAGCTGGCGGCGCAGCCGCTCGATCGACGAGCCGGGCCGGCGGGCCGAGGTGTCCAGCGCCGAGTCGGTGATGGCCCGCAGGTGACCACTCTCGCGCTGCCAGGCCATCAGCTCGGCGGCCACCGCACCCTGTTGGAGCACCCCGACCCGGTAGAAGTCCTCCACGTCGTGGATGGCGTACGCGATGTCGTCGGCGGTGTCCATCACCGACGCCTCGACGGTCTGCTGCCAGTCGGCGATCCGGCCGGCGAACGGTGCGCGCGCCTGCCGCAGGTCCTCCAGTTCCGTGCGGTACGCGCCGAACTTCGCCGAGCCGCTCTCCGGGTCGGCCGGCGGCGGGGCCGCCCCGCGCGGCGGCGGGTGCATCAGGCGCGGGGGCGGGTCGGGATAGTCGAGCCGGGTCCACGGGTACTTCAGCATCGCGGCCCGCACCGCCGCGGTCAGGTCGAGGCCGGTGGTCGCCGCGCCGCGGATCTCGGTCGAGGTGACGATCCGGTACGACTGGGCGTTGCCCTCGAACCCGTCGGCCAGGCCGAGCCGCTGCCGGGCCAGCCGGTCCAGCACCCGCTCCCCCAGGTGCCCGAAGGGCGGGTGGCCGAGGTCGTGGGCGAGCGCGGCGGCCTCCACCACGTCCGGGTCGCAGCCGCCCAGCTTCTCCACCAGGTCGCGTTGCCACCCGTCGGCATTGAGCCGCTCGGCGATCGCCCGGGCCACCTGGGCAACGGTGAGACTGTGGGTGAGCCGGTTGTGCACCAGCAGCCCAGATCCCCCCGGGCTGACCACCTGGGTCACCCCGCCCAGCCGGGTGAAGAACGGCGAGCCGACGATGCGGTCCCGGTCGGCCCGGAACGGGCTGGCCGCGAGGTCGCCGAGGGCGCGGGCGCTACCGCCGAAGAGCCGGCGCGCCCGGGGCTCCACAGGTGCTTCCATGATCGCCACGCTAGCCCGGCACAATGCAGGGCGGAACCCACACCCGAACGCGGAGCGACATTGTGACCCTCTCTGTTCATCAGCGCATCGCCGAGGAACTCGGCGTCGCCGAGCGCCAGGTACGGGCGGCCGTGGAGCTGCTCGACGGCGGCGCCACCGTGCCGTTCATCGCCCGCTACCGCAAGGAGGCGACCGGGCTGCTCGACGACACCCAGCTGCGCACCCTGGAGGAGCGCCTGCGGTACCTGCGCGAGCTGGACGAGCGGCGGGCGGCGGTGCTGGAGTCCATCCGCAGCCAGGGCAAGCTCGACGAGGCCCTGGAAGCGCAGATCATGGCGGCCGACTCGAAGTCCCGCCTGGAGGACATCTACCTGCCGTACAAGCCCAAGCGGCGGACCCGGGCGCAGATCGCCCGCGAGGCCGGGCTGGAGCCGCTGGCCGACGCGCTGCTCACCGACCCGACGCAGGATCCGCGCGCGACGGCCGCCGGCTACGTGGACGCCGACAAGGGGGTGGCCGACGCCGCCGCCGCGCTGGACGGCGCACGGGCCATCCTGATCGAGCGGTTCGCCGAGGACGCCGACCTGATCGGCACGCTGCGCGAGCAGATGTGGTCGCGGGGCCGGCTGGTGTCCCGGGTACGCGAGGGACAGGAGACCGCCGGGGCGAAGTTCGCCGACTACTTCGACTTCGCCGAGCCGTACCCGAAGCTGCCCTCGCACCGCATCCTGGCCATGTTCCGGGGCGAGAAGGAGGGCGTGCTCGACCTGACCATGGAACCGGAGGCCGAGGGCGACGTCGACGCGGTGGCCTCCGGCCCGACCCGGTACGAGGCCGCGATCGCCGGTCGGTTCGGGGTGAGCGATCAGGGGCGGCCCGCCGACCGGTGGCTCGGCGACACGGTGCGCTGGGCGTGGCGGACCCGCATCCTCATCCACCTCGGGGCGGACCTGCGGATGCGGCTGTGGCAGGCGGCCGAGGAGGAGGCCGTCCGGGTCTTCGCCACCAACCTGCGGGACCTGCTGCTCGCCGCGCCGGCCGGCGCCCGCCCCACCATGGGGCTGGACCCGGGCCTGCGTACCGGGGTGAAGGTGGCCGTAGTGGACGCCACCGGCAAGGTGGTCGCCACCGACACGATCTACCCGCACGAGCCGCGCCGACAGTGGGACGCCTCGCTGCACACCCTCGCGACGCTGGCCGCGGCGCACGGGGTCGAGCTGGTCGCCATCGGCAACGGCACCGCCAGCCGGGAGACCGACAAGCTGGCCGGTGACCTGATCAAGCGGCACCCGGAGCTGAAGCTGACCAAGGTGGTGGTCTCCGAGGCCGGCGCGTCGGTCTACTCCGCCTCGGCGTACGCGGCGCAGGAGCTGCCCGGGTTGGACGTGTCGCTGCGCGGCGCGGTCTCCATCGCCCGCCGCCTACAGGATCCGCTCGCCGAACTGGTGAAGATCGACCCACGGTCCATCGGCGTCGGGCAGTACCAGCACGACCTGTCCGAGGTGAAGCTGTCCCGGTCGCTGGACGCGGTGGTGGAGGACTGCGTCAACGGCGTCGGGGTGGACGTCAACACCGCCTCGGCGCCGCTGCTGACCCGGGTCTCCGGCATCGGCGCCGGGCTGGCCGAGAACATCGTGCTGCACCGGGACGCCAACGGGCCGTTCCGCAGCCGGGCCGACCTGCGCAAGGTCTCCCGGCTGGGCCCGAAGGCGTTCGAGCAGTGCGCGGGCTTCCTGCGCATCCCCGACGGCGACGACCCGCTGGACTCCTCCAGCGTGCACCCGGAGGCGTACCCGGTGGTGCGGCGGATCCTCGCCAGCACCGGCCAGGACCTGCGCGCGCTGATCGGGCGCAGCGCGATCCTGCGGGGCCTGCGCGCCACCGACTTCGTCGACGACACGTTCGGCCTGCCCACCGTCACCGACATCCTCGCCGAGTTGGAGAAGCCGGGGCGCGACCCGCGACCGGAGTTCAAGACGGCCACCTTCGTCGAGGGGATCGAGAAGATCAGCGACCTGGCGCCGGGGATGATCCTGGAGGGCGTGGTCACCAACGTGGCCGCGTTCGGCGCGTTCGTCGACGTCGGGGTGCACCAGGACGGCCTGGTGCACGTGTCGGCGATGTCCCGCACCTTCGTCAAGGACCCGCACGAGGTGGTGAAGTCCGGCGACGTGGTCAGGGTGAAGGTGCTGGACGTGGACGTACCGCGCAAGCGCATCTCGCTGACCCTGCGCCTGGAGGACGAGGCGGAGCCGGGCGCCGGTCGCGGCGGTCGTGCCGGCGGCGGCCGGGGCGAGGGCCGCGGTGGCACGGACCAGCAGGGTCGTGGCGGCGGCCAGGGCCGCGAGGGACAAGGCCGGGGCGGCCAGGGACGTGGTGGCCAGGGCGGGCAGGGGCGCGGCGGGCAGGTGCGCCAGGGCCGGGGCGGCTCGGCCGCACCGGCCGACGGTGCGATGGCCGACGCGCTCCGCCGTGCCGGCCTGCTCTGAGCGGCCCATCCCACGTGCCGGCCTGCTCTGAGCGGTCCCATCCCCTCCGCACCCGTGCCCTCGCGTTGGCGGGCTGTCCATTACCGGGCGGCCCCTGTCAACGCGGAAGCCGGATGGACGAGCCTGCCGGCAACGCCGCCGCACGCCGGGTCGCGCACCGCTCGTAGCCGGTCATCTTCGTCGTCGCCCCTGTCGAGCTGAGAGCACAGATGGATCGCTCAGGCGTGAGAGCGTAGACGGTTCAGCTCGACAGGGACGAGGAAACCGCATGCGGCCGGCGGGGTCGCAGCGCGGCGGGTGAGGGCGGACCGGCAGGGCGGCCGGCCGGTGGGCGGTGGGTGGGCGTACGGTCGGGTGGTGGTGGGTGACGACGGCCGGGACTGGCGGGAGGTGCGGCAGCACGCGGTGCTGGCGCATGCGGCGGCCGCGCAGCAGCGCCGTCTCGCCGAGCAGGCCGAGGCGGCGGCGCTGGTCGGCGCGTTCGTCGCCGAGGCGCGGCGGCGCGGCCTGGCCACCACCCGGCTCGTCGCCCGGTCGCACGACGGGCGGGCCCGCTACCGGACCCGGCTGCACGGTTGGTACATCGACCGGGCGCGCAGCCGGGCGATCGACGTGGACGGACGATTCCACCTGCTGACCGTGCCGCGCGCGCTGCGGGCCCGGTTCTTCGGCGCCGATCCGCAGCCCGGCCCGGCCCCGCTGGTCGTCGGCGAGGGCGGCCGGGACGGGGAGTCGCTACCGCTGCGAATCATGCTGCAGCGGCGCCTCGACGCCACCGACGCGCGTCTCTGACCAGCGGTTACGCGACACTCCCGAGGTAGTTCGGCGCGCCGATGTGCGTGTCCTTTGCGCGCCTTCCCGGGTTGACGTGTCGGGATCCGTGTTGACTGTCGCTATTCTCCGGAACCGAGGGCGATGAGTCTGATACAACCCGTTTGTCTGCTATGACCGGTTGACGTGACGGAGGTCAGAACGGTGCCCGTATCCTCGGTGACCGCGCCGGTACGCCCGCCCCTGCCCGCGCGGCCGGACGACCCGGTCAAGCGGGTGTTCGACGTGCTCGTCGCGACCGTGTTGCTGCTGCTGACCGCGCCGGTGATGGCAGTGGTCGCGGTGGCGGTCGCCGTGGGCCTGGGCCGGCCCGTGCTGTTCCGGCAGTGCCGCATCGGGCGCGACGACCGCCCGTTCGAGCTGGTCAAGTTCCGCACCATGCGAGAGCCGCGTGAGGGACTGACCAGCGACGCGGACCGGCTCACCCCGCTCGGCCGCTGGCTGCGCGCCACCAGCCTGGACGAGCTGCCCACGCTCTGGAACGTGCTGCGCGGCGACATGAGCATCGTCGGCCCCCGACCGCTGCTGCCGGAGTACCTGGCTCGGTACTCCCCCACCCAGGCCCGGCGGCACGAGGTCCGGCCGGGCGTCACCGGGTTGGCCCAGGTACGCGGGCGCAACAGCCTCGACTGGGACGACAAGCTCGCGCTCGACGTGGAGTACGTGACGCGCCGCAGCCTCCGCCTCGACGTGTCGATCCTGGCGGCGACGGTTCGCACGGTGGTCCGCCGGGAGGGGATCTCCGCCGCCGGCAACGCGACCGCGCCGGAGTTCCTCGGGAGCCGGCGATGACCGGCACCATCTATCTGTCGCCACCGGACGTCGGGCCGCTGGAGGAGTCGTACCTGATCGCGGCGCTGCGCTCCGGATGGGTCGCGCCCGCCGGGCCGGACCTCGACGCCTTCGAGCGGGAGGTCGCCGCGTGCGTCGGCACCCGGGCGGCGGTCGCGGTCAGTTCCGGTACCGCCGCGCTGCACCTGGCCCTGCTGGGGCTGGACGTCGGCCCGGGAGACGTGGTGCTGGTACCGACGCTGACCTTCGTCGCCACCGCCAACGCGGTCCGCTACACCGGTGCCCGGCCCGTCTTCGTCGACTGCGAGCCGCACACCGGCAACCTCGACGTGGCCCTCGTCGCCGAGTTGCTGCACCGGCTGAGGGCCCGGGGCGAGCGGGTGGCAGCGGTGATCCCGGTCGACATGTTCGGCAGTTGCGCGGACTACACGGCGCTGCTGCCGATCTGCGCCGCGGCGGGCGTCCCGGTGGTCGAGGACGCCGCGGAGGCACTCGGCGCGACGCACCTCGGCCGGCCGGCCGGCTCCTTCGGCCGGGTCGGTGCCCTCTCCTTCAACGGAAACAAGATCATGACCACCTCCGGGGGCGGGATGCTCGTCGGCGACGACGTGGCACTGCTCGACCGGGCACGGCACCTGTCCACCCAGGCCCGCGAGCCGGTGCCCCACTACGAGCACCGGGAGACCGGCTACAACTACCGGCTGAGCAACCTGCTCGCCGCGCTGGGCCGGGCGCAGCTGATCCGCCTGGACGGGATGATCGACCGGCGGCGGCTGCTGCGCGACCGGTACGCGAAGCTCTTCGCCCCGGTGCCCGGAGTCCACCTGCTCGGGGCCGAGGACAGCGGCTCCAACTGCTGGCTCACCGTCATCCGGGTCGACCGGGAGCGGTCGGGTTGGCCGGCCGCCGACCTCGCCGCCCACCTGGCGGCCCGGAACATCGAGACCCGCCCGGTGTGGAAGCCGATGCACCTGCAACCGGCGTACGCCGACGCCGAGAGCCTGCTCACCGGGACCGCCGAGGGCCTCTTCGTGGAGGGCCTGACCCTGCCCAGCGGCAGCGCCCTCAACGAACGGCAGGTCACCACCGTGCTCTCGGTGATCGACGAGTTCCTGGCGGCGCGTACCGGAGTCCCGGCGGCGTGACCGTACCTCTGGTGATCGTCGGCTGCGGCGGTCACGGCCGGGAGATCCTGACCATCGCGCGGGCCGTGAACGCCGCCGGTGGCCCGCCCCGCTGGCAGGTGCTGGGCTTCGTCGACGACCGCCCTTCGGAGGTGAACCTCAAGCGGGTGCAGCAGCTCGACGTGCCGTACCTGGGTGGGGTGGCCTGGCTGTCCGGGGCGCCACCGGAGACCCACCACGTCATCGGCATCGGTGATCCACGGGTCCGGCGCGCGGTCGCCCAACGGGTCGACCGGTACGGGGTGCCGGCGGCCAGCCTCGTGCATCCCGACGCCACCCTCGGGCCGGACCTGCGGCACGGCCCCGGGCTGGTCGCCTTCGCCGGGGCGCGGGTCACCACCAACGTGACCCTCGGGCGGCACGTGCATCTCAACCAGAACTGCACCGTCGGTCACGACAGCGTGCTGGCCGACCACGTCTCGGTGAATCCGCTCGCCGCGGTTTCCGGCGAGTGCCGGCTGGACGAAGGGGTGCTGATCGGCACCACCGCCGCCGTCCTACAGGGGCTGCGGGTGGGCCGGGACAGCACCGTCGGCGCGGGCGCCTGTGTGGTGCGGGACGTGCCCGAGGGCGTCGTGGTCAAGGGCGTACCGGCTCGCTGAGCGTGGCCGTCGCCGGGCCGGCTGCGATCCGACGCACCCAATCGTAAAAAACGCCATAAAGACCTCATTTTGCATGTAACAAGGACAAGAGCGCATTGCTCCTTTCGCTCGCCCCGGGCGGAAGTGGTCAACAGGAACAGGGAGCCGCACATGCGGGACACACAGAGCACCCGACACCCGGACCTGAGGCTGCGCCGGGCCAGGGCCCGCTATCGGGCCCTCGCGTTCCTCGCCACCGACACCACGGCCTGGGTCGGCGGGTTCGTCGCTGCCGCGTGGACGCGCTACGAGTTTGCCCTGACCGCCACCCAACTGACCCGCGCGGCCGGCTGCGGTCTGCTCGCCGCCGGACTGCACATCACCGTGGCGGCTGCCCGCCGGGTCCGCTCGGGCCGGCACCCGCTCGGCAGCCTCCAGGAGGTTCGAGGGCTCGCCGGAACCGCGCTCACCGCCGCGGCGGTGATCCTCCTCGGCGTACTCCCGATCGCCGAGCGGCCGGTGCCGGCGAGCACGCCGCTGGTCGGCGGCGCGCTCGCCCTGCTCTTCATGCTGGCGGTGCGGTTCGCCTACCGGCACCGGCGGGACCTCGCCCTGCGCCCCGATGTGCGCTCGTCCACCCCGGTGCTGCTGTTCGGGATGGGCGACGCCGGCCAGGGACTGCTCCGCGCGCTGCTGACCGACCCGCAGAGCCGCTACCGGCCGGTCGGTGCCCTCGACGACGACCCGGACAAGCGCAACCTCTCCGTCGACGGCGTACGGGTGCTCGGCGGGCGCGACGACGTGGCCGAGGCGGTGCGCCGTACCGGGGCCACGACCGTGATCTTCTCGGTCGCCAACGCCGACGCCACCCTCATCCGGCAGATCCGGGAAGCCACCCTGAACGCCAGGGCCGCGTTCAAGGTGCTGCCGCCCGTACGGGACCTGGTCGACCACCGGATCACGGTCACCGACGTACGCGACGTCCAGATCAGCGACCTGCTCGGTCGCCGGCAGGTGGTCGCCGACATGGCGGTGCGGACCAACGGCCTCACCGGCCGGCGGATCCTCGTCACCGGCGCCGGCGGCTCGATCGGCTCGGAGCTGTGCCGCCAGGTGATGAAGGCCGACCCGGGCGAACTGATGATGCTCGACCGCGACGAGTCGGCGCTGCACGCGCTGCAGATGTCGCTCGACGGCCGGGCGATGCTGGACGGCCCCGAGCTGATCCTGGCCGACCTGCGCGACGACGAGAGCATCCGGCGGATCATCCGGGAACGCCGCCCCGAGATCATCTTCCACGCCGCCGCGCTCAAGCACCTCACGCTGCTCGAACGGCACCCGGGCGAGGCGGTCAAGACCAACGTGTGGGGCACCCTGTCGGTGCTGGACGCCTGCCAGGATGTGGCCAAGTTCGTGAACATCTCCACCGACAAGGCCGCCGATCCGATCAGCGTCCTGGGCTACTCCAAGCGGATCACCGAGCGGCTGACCGCGCACGCCGCCTCACGCTTCCCCGGCACCTTCCTGAGCGTCCGCTTCGGCAACGTACTGAGCAGCCGGGGCTCGGTGGTCACCGCCTTCCAGCGGCAGATCGAGACGGGCAACCCGCTCACCGTCACCCACCCGGAGGTCACCCGCTACCTGATGACCGTGCAGGAGGCGGTGCACCTGGTGCTCCAGGCCGCCGAGATCGGCCGCGACGGCGAGGCGCTGGTGCTGGACATGGGCGAGCCGGTACGCATCGCCGACCTGGCCCGGCAGATGGCCGAGCAGGCCGCCAGCGACGTACCGATCGTCTTCACCGGGCTGCGACCCGGCGAGAAGCTGCACGAGGACCTGCTGGGCACCGGCGAGAGCGACGCCCGCCCGCTGCACCCGCTGGTGTCGCACGTCGCCGTGCCTCCGCTGGACCCGCTGGAGGTCAGCGGCCTGGACCCGTTCGACGACCCGGAGAAAGTCATCACCGAGCTGGCCCGCCTCTGCGCCCAGCCGGTCGGTCGGGTCGGCGACACCGTCCTGGGTGGCCTGCCCCTGCCACGTTGACCTACCGGTACGCGAGAGGGCTGGTGAGCGGGGTCGCTCACCAGCCCTTCGCCTCGTGGCTCAGCGGCGGATGCCCGCCCAGTCATGGTGTCGGCGCACCGTCGACAGGATGAAGTTCACCACCAGGCGGGACGTGTCGGTGACCTGGTAGTCGGCCGGGCAGGGCACGCCCGCCACCGCCACCTGGTCGATCGCCACCCGCACCGCCTCGACGACTCCCTCGCGGTCCAGGCCCGTCATGATGATGCCGCCGGCATCGAGCGCCTCCGGACGCTCCATCGACTCGCGCAGGGTCACCGCCGGGAAGCCGAGGATCGCCGCCTCCTCGCTGATGGTGCCACTGTCGGAGAGGACACACCGGGCGCGGGTCTGCAGGCGTACGTAGTCGAAGAACCCGAACGGCTCGTGGAAGGCGATGCCGTCCAGGTCGGTCCCGTCGTCGGTCAGCGACTCCAGCCGCTTGCGGGTGCGCGGGTGGGTGGAGACCAGCACCGGGAGTCCCCACTCGGCGCGGACGGCGCGCAGGCAGTCGAGCAGCCGCCGCAACCGGGCCGGATCGTCCACGTTCTCCTCCCGGTGGGCGCTGACCACGAAGTAGCCACCGGGATCCAGCTCCAGTTGGCGCAGGATGGACGACGCCTCGATCTGCGGCCGGTAGTGATCGAGCACCTCCCGCATCGGCGAACCGGTGTGCAGGATCCGCCGTGGATGCAAACCCTCGGCGAGCAGGTTCCGCCGGGCGTGCTCGCTGTAGACGAGGTTGAAGTCGGCGACGTGGTCGACGAGGCGGCGATTGGTCTCCTCCGGCACGTTGAGGTCGAAGCACCGGTTGCCCGCCTCCATGTGGTAGACCGGCACCCGCATCCGTCGCGCCATCACCGCCGCGATGGCGCTGTTGGTGTCGCCGAGCACGAGCAACGCGTCCGGCCGCAGCTCGCGGATGGCCTCCTCCACGCCGACGAGGACCCCGCCGAGCACCCGCCCCAGCGAGGACGTATCCACCCGGAGAAAGCGATCGGGCTCCCGAATGCGCATCTCGGTGAAGAACACGTCGGACAGGGAACGGTCCCAGTTCTGTCCCGTGTGCACGAGCACATGTTCGACCGTCCGGTCCAACCGATCCGTGATCCGGGACAACCGGATGATCTCCGGCCGCGTCCCCACCACGGTCATGACCCGCGTCATCGCCCCACCCTTCGCACGGCCGGCCCGACAACGCGCCGGCAACGGACCGGTGTTCAACGAGCAGAACCAGTGGACGGTGACGCGGAGAATGCGCGAACAATTGTCACCTTATTGATTCACCGGTCGATTCTGCGTTTGCCACCACCTCATCACTTGTCGAGTTGTAGGGTCCGATTCGACGCGAACCAACAACTCCCCCTGAGAACAGCGGGAAAGACAGGAGGAGATGTGACTTCCTCACTATCCGGCCGCCATTTCCTGATCACCGGCGGCACCGGCTCCTTCGGGCAGACGATGGTTTCCCGACTGCTCGACGCCGGCGCCGCCGAGGTGCGCGTACTCAGTCGGGACGAGTCCAAGCAGGACGCCATGCGGCACCGGCTGCGCGACGACCGGGTGCGCTACTACGTGGGGGACGTCCGGGACTTCGACAGCGTGGTCAAGGCCGCCCGGGGCGTCGAGTTCGTCTTTCACGCGGCGGCCCTCAAGCAGGTGCCGTCCTGCGAGTTCTTCCCGCTGGAGGCGGTACGGACCAACGTGCTCGGCAGCGCCAACGTGGTCGACGCCTGCGAGCGCAACGGCGTCGAGACCCTGGTGCTGCTCAGCACCGACAAGGCCGTCTACCCGGTCAACGCCATGGGCATGACCAAGGCGCTGATGGAGAAGGTCGCCCAGGCGCACGCACGGAACAATCCCTCGGCCCGGACCCGGGTCTGCTGCGTCCGCTACGGCAACGTCATGTACTCCCGGGGCTCGGTCATCCCGCTGTTCATCGAGCAGATCCGCAACGGCGTCGCGCCCACGGTGACCGAACCGACGATGACCCGGTTCCTCATGTCACTGGGCCAGTCGGTGGAACTGGTCGAGCACGCGTTCCGGCACGGCCAGCCCGGCGACATCTTCATCCGTAAGGCCGGCGCCTGCACCATCGGCGATCTCGCCACCGCACTGTGCAACCTGTTCGGCGCGCCGGCCAAGTTCGAGGTCCTCGGCATCCGGCACGGCGAGAAGCTGTACGAGACGCTGGCCAGCCGGGAGGACCTGGCCCGGGCCGAGGACTTCGGTGACTTCCTACGGGTGCCGATCGACAGCCGCGACCTCAACTACGCCCTGTACTTCGACGAGGGCGACACCCGCCAGGAGCACGTCGGGGACTACCACTCGCACAACGCCCGTCGGCTGGACGTACCGGAGATCATGTCACTGCTGCTGACCCTGCCGGAGATCCGCGCGCAGCTCGACGGCATCGAGCAGCCGACCGCGATCCGCGGCGCGTGACCGGGCCAGGCGCGCCGGCCGTCAACCCGGCGGCGACGCGGGTCGCGCTGGTCAGCCAGTTCTTCCCACCGGAGCCGGTACCCATACCGCTGGGCCTCACCCGCTGTCTGCGCCGGCAGGGCTACGTGGTGGACGTGCTGACCGGGGTGCCGAACTACCCGACCGGGATCGTCCACCCGGGCTACCCGCACCGGCGGCGCACGGTCGACGGCGTCGACGGCGTCCGGGTGCTGCGCACCCCGCTGCACCCGAGCCACGACCGCTCCGCCGTCGGTCGCGCCGCCAACTATCTGAGCTGGGCGGCGTCCTCGACCCTGCTGGGGTCACCGCTAATGCGTACCGCCGATGTGGCGCTGGTCTACTCCTCGCCGGCGACCGCGGCCTCCGCCGCGCTGGCGGCCCGGCTGCGCTGGGGAGTCCCGTACGTGCTGATGGTGATGGACCTCTGGCCCGACTCGGTCTTCGCCACCGGGTTTCTCACCCGAGGTATCGCCCACCGGGCCGCGGAAGCGACGCTACGCCGGTTCACCGACCTGACCTACCGCTGGGCCGACCACGTCACCGTCCCCTCCCCCGGCCTGCGCGACATCGTCGTGGCGCGCGGCGTGCCCGCCGAGAAGGTGTCGGTGATCTACAACTGGGCGGACGAGAAGCTCATGCAGCCGACCGAGCCCGATCCTCACCTCCGATCGCGCCTGGGCCTGACCCCCGACGACTTCATGCTGATGTACGGCGGGAACCACGGTCCGGCGCAGGACCTCGGTGTGGCGATCGCGGCCATGGATCGGCTCCGCGACCTGACCGACGTCCATCTGGTACTGGTCGGCGACGGGGTGAGCCGGCCGGCCCTCCGTGCCCGGGCCGAGGGGCTTGGCCTCCGCACGGTCCACTTCGTCGACCCGGTCGCACCGGAGCAGATGGCCGCCGTGATGGCTGCCGCCGACATCCAGCTCGTCTGTCTCGCCGACGAGCCGCTGTTCCAGATCACCATGCCGAGCAAGGTGCAGACCATCCTCGCGTGCGGCCAACCGGTCCTCTCCTGCGCCCCGGGAGACGCGGCCCGGGCGGTACGCGACGCGGGTGCCGGATTCACCTCCCCACCGGGCGATCCGCAGCAACTGGCCGAGACGGTCCGGCTGGCCCACGCCACCCCACGCTCCCGCCTGCGGGCCATGGGACGGGCCGGCCTCGACCACTACCGACTCCTCATGAGCGAGGGGGCCAACGCCCCGGCCCTCGCCGAACTGCTGGCCGACGCCGCCGCGAAGGGCCGCCGGCGACCGCACGGAAAACAGGAGCGACGATGAGCCGACGCGTACTCGTCCTGGGCGCCACCGGGATGCTCGGCCACACCCTCATGCGGGAACTGCTCGACGCCCCCGGCGTCGAGGTGCGCGGCGCCGCGCGCGGCGCGGCCGGCCTGCCGCCCGAGGTGGCCGGACGGGTCACCACCGGCGTGGACATCCTCGACCCGGGACGGGTGGGCCGGCTGCTCGACGAGGTCGGGCCCGACGTGGTGGTCAACTGCGTGGGCGTGATCAAGCAACGACCCGAGGTCCAGGACGCGGTGCACACCGTCACGGTCAACGCACTGTTCCCGCACCAGCTGGCCGAGGAGTGCGGGCGCCGCGACGCCCGCCTCGTACACGTCAGCACCGACTGCGTCTTCTCCGGCGACCGGGGTGGCTACGTGGAGACCGACATCCCCGACCCGCCGGACCTGTACGGCCGGTCGAAGCTGCTCGGTGAGGTCCACCGCGCACCGGCACTGACGCTGCGCACCTCGATCATCGGGCACGAGCTGACCGGCCACCGGTCCCTCGTGGACTGGTTCCTGTCGCAGAACTCCGTCGTGTCGGGCTACACCAAGGCGATCTACAGCGGCGTCACCACGGTCGAGTTCGCCCGGCTGCTGCGGTCGGTCGTCCTGCCCCGCGAGGACCTCGGTGGCCTGTACCACGTGGCGGCGTCCCCGATCTCGAAGTACGAACTGCTGAAACTGGTCGCGGACGCGTACGGCTGGGCCGGGCGGATCGTGCCGCACGACAGCTTCGTCTGCGACCGTTCCATGTCGGCCGAGGCGCTGGCGGGAGCGACCGGCTACCGCCCCCCCGCCTGGCCGGAGATGATCGCCCAGCTTCACGGCGCTGCCACCCGGTGGGGGATCCGGTCGTCATAGGTGGCGTGGGACCGCTCGATCAGCCGCAGGGCGATCGAACGGTGGAACTGTGATCTGGCGGCGCGGGCCAAGCGGAATACGACTCCGACCCTGAAGTCGGTCATCGTAGCCAGCCCATGAACCGGCGGTGCAGCGTGCCGGCGGTGGACCAGCTCAGGTCGTCGCTCGCCGCGACCAGGCACGCGCCCATGTAGAGCGCCAGGGACACGGGGGCCTGGTCGTACTCGGTGCGCAGCTCGATGCGGCGTCGAGCGCAGGGCCAAGGACGGTCGCACCCGGCACAGATCCAGGTGGGCATGACCGGGCCGTGGTTTGTCATGACGCCTCCTGCGGCCAGTGCCCGCGATTGATCGGGACTCGGTGGCGCCGCCGGCAAGGCAGCTCTGCACCGCAGCGGCACACCCTGCGCCACCGCGCCCAGCTCCAGACGGGGCGGTGACGGCGGGCAAGCGTGAGAGCGGTGACTACGACGTAGGTGTCATAGGTCGTCTTCTCCATCGATTCCCCCTGGTTGGTAACCGGGCGATGCCACAGGGCCACGGTGCCACCTGGCATCGCGCTCCGCAATATGCGGACAGCGTTTCAGTCATCGGCGAGTTGCGATTGACCTTCACGGTGGCAAACCAGAGAATGTGGACGTGACCAGACGTAACAGCCCGACCGTGAAGCGTCGCCGGCTCGCGCTTACCTTGCGCAAGCTCCGTGAGCAGACCGGCTTGTCGTCAGCGGAGGCCGCGCGACGGGTGGACCACGACGCCAGTTGGCTGAGCCGGATCGAGATAGCCGAAGTGCGGCCTCATCCCAACGACGTGCGGGCACTGCTCACGCTGTACGGGGTGGCCGGTGAGGAAGCCGAGGCCGTCATCGAGGTGGCGCGGCAGGCGAAACAGCGCGGCTGGTGGCAGCAGTACAGCGACGTCCTCCCAGGCTGGTTCGCCACCTACGTCGGCATGGAGTCCGAGGCGTCGGTGATCCGCTCGTACCAATGCCAGATGATCCCCGGCCTGCTCCAGACGGAGGATTACGCCCGAGCCGCCTTCCGGGGCGCACCTGTGCCGATGCGGGACGAGGAGGTGGAACGCCAGGTAGCGCTCCGCATGGAACGTCAGGCCATCCTCGGCAGTGCCGGCCAACCGACCCTCCGCGTGATCCTCGATGAAGGCGCGGTGCGCCGCGCCGTCGGCGGGCCGGACGTCCTACGTGCCCAGATAACCCGTCTGCTGGAGGAGTCCAGCCGATCTCGCCTACAGATCCAGGTGTTGCCGTTCGGGGCGGGGACCGGGTTCGACGGCAGCTTCGTCATCCTGGACTTCCCGCCGCTGCCCGCCCCGTACCCGGATGCCGTTGAGGACCGCTTGGTCTACGTCGATACTCTGACCGGTGCCCTGTACCTGGAGGCACCGGCCGAGGTTGCCGGGTACGCTGCTGCGTTCGAACAACTCGCCGCCAACGCGCTATCGCCGTCAGAGTCGCGAGATACGCTCCGTAAGCTCGCCGTGGAGTAGGCGATCAAGAGGGGAGCGTTGCGTGGATCTTTCTCGCGCCGAATGGCATAAGAGCACTCGGTCCGGTTCTTCTGGGGACTGCGTCGAGGTCGCCGGCAACCTGCCGGGCGTGGTGGGCGTACGCGACAGCAAGGAACCGCACGGTCCAGTGCTCACCTTCAGCCCGACCGGCTGGTCGGCGTTCGTGAGCGGCGTCAAGAGGCACCGGGGCTGAACGCGCGTCGGGGTCGTCGGCCCGTAGGCCAGCGACCCCGAACCACAGTCGGTCAGCGATTGCTGCGGTGCCGCCCGGCGGAGCGCTGAGGCTGGTCCACCCGCCACCGGTCGCCGCCGCTGCCAGCAACGACTCCGCCAGCCGGGTCTCCCAGCCGGCGGACGACCCAACCCACGGCGAGGACCAGCGCCGCCAGGACGAGCAGGCGGCCACCGGTGCGGGCGACGTAGGTGAAGCTGCCGACCCAGACAAGGTCGAACATGCCGACGGCCGCGAGCACCGACGCGACGTACGCGCTGAGCCGCGCGGGCGTGGTCAGCGGACGCGACGCGGCACGGGCGTACAGCCGGTCGACGGCGCGCACGACGAGCCCGGCGACGGGGATCATCAGTGCCAGGCCCCACAGTCCGAAGTTGTACAGCCACTCGCCCTGCCAGAGCGCCGCCGACGAGTGCTCCGTCCCGGCCAGGTCGGGTCGGAGCAGCGGCACCAGGTCGGCACCGAAGCCGACCGGCTTGTCGGGCCACAGGGCGCGCGGGATCAGGGCGACGGCGGAGTTCAGGAAGGTCTGTCCCCAGGCGGGGGCCAGCAGTCCCGCAGCGTCGAGCCGCACCAGTTCGGCGAACGAGTAGATCGGGCTGACCGCCGAGCCGAAGCCGTCCTGATCGACGGCGGACGAAGGTCCGGTGGCACGCAGCCCGGCCAGGAACAGCAGAACCGGCCCGGCCCCGAGGAACACCAACGATTTCATCACGCGGCGGTGCTCTCCGTCGGCCATGACGACGAGCAGTGCCAGTGCCAGGCTGCCGATGACGATGCGCCCGAACCCGTTGAACAGGTACAGGAAGTAGACGACGAAGGCGAGCCCGGCGAGCGCCCCGCTGAGCGCCCGCCACCGCCCTGCCGGCCCCCGTAGCAGCCCCACCGTCACCAGCAGGACCCCGACGAAGCCGGCCGAGTCGACCAGAGGCAACCGCTGGGGTACCACGAGCGAGATGGTCACCGCGAGTGCGAGCAGGACGCAGCCGTACCGCACTGCCCAGCCCGCCGTCCTACCGTCCGCCCGCGCCGCGTCCGGGACGAGACGGGGTGCCGGCCATCGTCGCCAAAAGATCATCCAGGTGAGGACCTGTCCGAAGTAGCAGGTCGCCGCGACGCTCAGGAACGGCAGGCCGGGGTCGGTCACCGCCGCCTGCCGCACGTGGTAGAGGCAGCCGAAACCGACGAAGACGGCCGAGGCAAGAGCGTAGACGCCGACCGCGGTGATCCGGGGGCCGCCGTGGTGCCAGAACACCCAGGCGCCGAAGGCGATCGAGAGCAGGCTCAGCGCCAGGACTGCGTCCTGTCCCCAACTGTCCGGCGTCCCGAGATCAATGAGGAGGCCGACGGCGCCGAGCCCCAGCCAGCACAGCGCGATCGCCGTATGCCGGGCGCCGGAGAGCCCATGGTCGCTCGCCACCCGCCGGCGGACGCCGGACTGGTTCGGGACCGCGCCACCACCAACGGGTGACGGTCTGCCGTGGTACGCCGCGCGCTCAAGGACCGGTACGCCGGTCGATGCCTTCATAAAGTGACAGCCTATGCGAGAAGGGCGGATCGGAAGCCCGAATCGGACTTACTCCGACTGCATTTTTCGGCGTCACCCGGGCCTCCGCCGCTCGTTATTAACGTGTCATCCGGTTAGCGGGACATGCGGCAGGCAGAGGGATAGATACCGGCGTGAGAGAGACTCGGAAAACCCCCCACACCGAGGTACTGACGCCGGCCCGGCCACCTCGCCAGGCACTCTCGACGGAATCGACATCGGCATCCGATCCACCGCCGTTTCGGGTGCTCCTCACGTGTGAATTCTTCGAGCCCGGTTTCCGGGCCGGCGGGCCGGTGCGCTCCATCGCGCAACTCCTCGATTCCGTCTCCCCGACCGTCGACGTGACCGTGGTGACCCGGGACCGTGATCTCGGCTCATCCGAGCCGTACCCAGGCTTGTCCGGACGGATGGTCTGCCGCCGTCAGGCCCGGGTCTGCTACGTCGACCCACGCCGTCCCAGGCACTGGTGGTTTCTCGCACGACGCCTGGTGCCGCGACGCTTCGATCTTCTCTACGTCAACAGCCTCTGGGCGCCCTCGTCGGTCATCCCGATCCTCGCCGCCTACCTACGCCTCATTCGCGCGAGGCGGATTCTCGTCGCGCCCCGTGGCGAACTGGCACCGAGCGCGCTGGGCGTCAAGGCCGCCAAGAAGCGGCTCTTCCTGAGGCTCTGGCGTCCCGTTCTCCGGCGCCCCGACGTCCTGTGGCACGCTACCAACCCGCAGGAGGCAGAGCACATCCGGCGGACATTCCCCCGGGCATGGGTGGAGACGAGACAGAACGAGGTGTCACTTCCCCTCGAACCGCTGGCGCCGAAGACGACCGGCGGTGCCCTGCGGTTAATCTTCGTCAGCCGGATCAACCCGATCAAGAACCTCGCTGTCGCGCTCGCCGCACTCGCACGGGTCAGACAGCCAGTGGTGTTCGACATCTACGGACCTATCGAGGATCCGGGCTACTGGGCGGCGTGCCAGGATCTCATCCGGCAGGTTCCCGCGACGGTCCGCGTCAGCTACCTGGGCGAACTCGCCCCCGACCAGGTCCGCCCCACCTTCGCGCGGTACGACGCGTTCGTCTTTCCCACTCAGGGTGAGAACTTCGGCCACGTCATCGCGGAAAGTCTCTCCGCGTCCTGCCCGGTCCTCTGCGCCGACCGGACCCCCTGGACCTCAGTGCTCGACGCGGGCGGCGGGATCGTCCTGACCGACCTCCAACCGGCAACCCTGGCCAGCCAGGTCGCACTGCTGGCCGGCCTCACCCCGGCAGACCGGCTCCGCACCCGGCAGGCGGCCGGAGAGGCGTACCGGGCCTGGCGGGCCAGCACGACCGGACCGAACATCCTCGACCGGATCAGGTCGGCCACCACCGGTCGTTGACACCCGACCCGGTCACACCGCAGCCATAGGCACCACGGGGAGGTCACATGGGCAGCCGCCAGGCCCTGGTGCCGACGGAAGAACCGGTCCCGAGGGGCGGGCCGACCGGAGTCCGGTCCAACACCATCGTCGCCTCGGCTGCCAGCCTGTTCAGCGGGTTAGTCAACGCCACCATGCTGGCGTATGCCGCCCGACAGGGGCAGACCGGGGAGATCGCCGCCTATAGCGTCATGACCGCCGCACTCACCTGGGTGGCGCTCCTGGTCATGGGTGGCTCGTCGCTGCTGTACGTCTCGGGCGAAGAACACGAACGCCGTGCCGTACGCAGCCAACGTCTACTGATCGCAATACCGATCATGGTCGTCGCCACCGTCGTGATCACCGGCTTGTACCAGGGGCGAGGGTACGCGAGCACGGCGCTGATCGCCGCTGGCGGGGTCCTGATGTTGAACAGCCTCGCCGAGCTGCGCTACAGCGACTTGGCCCGGCAGATGCGGTTCGTCGCCGCCTCGGCCGCGCTGACCGGCACCCGGGTGCTGGCCCTGGCCCTGCTGATCGGTGGTGTCCCGCTGACCGCCGCCCTCGCCGTGGGAGCCGGGATCTATCTGCTGACCATGGAGGCGCTCGTGTGTCGCCGGGCGGCGACCGGCATCCGGCCGATGTGGTCCGGCCTGTCGCTGCGGGCGGCCGGCACCGCGTTCCGGCTGAACCGCCGGCTCTTCGGTTACAGCATCGCCGACGCCTTCAGCGCCCGCGCCGGCACGATCGCCCTATCCCTGGTCGCCAGCCCGCACGTGGTGGGCTGCTACGGCGCGCTGGTGAGCATCTACCAGGCACTGGTGGCGGTCGTGTTCAGCGGCCTACGGGTGCCGATGGCAATCCGAACGCGACGGCGGCACCGCATCGGCCCGCAGGCCTCCCTCGGCCGCGAGGCCGAGACAATCTCGATGGTGTCGTCCGCGCTGATAGCCGCGGGCATCGTCGCTTTCGCACCCTGGCTCACCACGACCCTCCTGAAACTCGGCATTCCAGAGGCGGCACTGTGGCTGCAACTGCTGGCGCTCGCGCTGCCGTTCGCCACAATCAACCGGGCCTTCATCCTGAACCGCATCGGTGACGGCGCCTACGCCGCCGCAACTTGGACCGCCGCCGCCGTCGCCGGACTCGTCGGTGGCGGACTCATCGTCCAAGCGGCAGTCCTCAGCCCGACGGGAATCGCCGCCGCGGCGGGGACTGCGGAGGTGGTCGTCGCGGTGGTGCTGCTGGCCGGTGCCGCCTGGCGACACCGGCCGTGGAGACCGTCGGGTACGCCAGCGGCGGACCCGACGGCCACGGCGCGAGCAGCACGCGCTTCCCAGGTAGGTTCCGTGCCTTCTCGCTGACCAAATGGTTGATGAGCGTTCATTCGATGTCGGACGCAGTGGGACGTTACGCCGATCGTATTGACACACGTGACAGCCGCCACAAGGCTCGCGGTCAGACAGTCCGTCCGTCGAAGGGGGCAGGATGAGGCGCACACCGCTGGCGATCGCCGGCGTGTTCACTCTGGTCGGCGCGCTCGCGCTGACCACACCGGCGAGCGCACGGCAACCGTCCGACCCGGGCGGCCGTGACGGCCTTGAGGTGTACGTCGGCACGGTCGGCCCGGCCCAGCTGCATCAACTGCGCGAGGCCGGCGTCGACATCGGACACGGCGCGACGCCCGACCAGTCCGGCCGGACGGAGATCGAGACGGTGCTCAGCCGCGGCCAGGCCGATCGGCTGGCCCGCAAGGGCATCGACCTCAGGGTCAAACAGGTACGCGGCAAGGACGCCTCGCAGGTGCTGCGGGAGCAGGCCGCGACGGGCTGGCGGGGATTCCGGTCGTACAGCGAGCCCGGCGGCATCCGCGACGAGATCACCGCGACGGCGGCCCGTCATCCGCGGCTGGCCAAGGTGCAGTCGATCGGTCGTTCGGCGCAGGGCAAGCCGATCCTCGCCGTCAAGGTGACCAAGAACGCCAGGACCACGCCGGACGGCAAACGGCCGGCGGTGCTCTACGCCGGCACCCAGCACGCCCGGGAGTGGATCACGCCGGAGATGACCCGCCGGCTGATGCATCACGTGCTGGACCGCTACGGCTCCGACCGGGAGATCACCCGCCTGCTCGACACCACCGAGCTGTGGTTCGTCCCGGTGCTCAACCCGGACGGCTACGACCACACCTTCACCGAGGGTAACCGGCTGTGGCGCAAGAACCTGCGGGACAACGACGGCGACGGGAAGATCACCGGCGCCGACGGCGTCGACCTGAATCGCAACTTCGGCTACAAGTGGGGCTACGACAACGAGGGTTCCTCGCCGGACTCGACCAGCGAGACCTACCGGGGGCCCGGCCCCAACTCGGAGCCGGAGACCAAGGCACTGGACGCACTGTTCAAACGACTCAGGTTCACCTTCTTCGTCAACTACCACTCGGCGGCGGAACTGCTGCTCTACGGGGTCGGCTGGCAGGTGGCCACGCCCACGCCCGACGACGTCATCTACGAGGCGATGGCCGGTGACGACGCCAACCCGGCGATCCCCGGCTACGACCCGGACATCTCCGCCGAGCTGTACACCACCAACGGCGACACCGACAGCCACGCCACGGTGCGCTACGGCACGCTCGGGTTCACCCCGGAGATGTCCACCTGCCAGGCGGCGGCCGCCTCCGACCCGGACGACCAGTGGCGTCCGGAGGACTGCGTCAGCGTCTTCACCTTCCCGGACGACGAGAGGCTGATCGCCGCCGAGGTGGCCAAGAACATCCCGTTCGCGCTCGCCGTCGCGAAGTCGGCGCACAAGCCGGACGATCCCGTCTCCGTGCTCGGCCATCGCACCCCGGACTTCGTGGTGGACGCCTTCGACGTCTCGTACGGCCGGGACCAGCAGGTCGCCGCGATCACCCGGCGCTCGCTGAAGAACGTCACGCTGAACTACACGATCAACGGGGGCCGGGCGAAGTCCACCGGTGTGCGCGAGTGGCGCGGTGGTGAGCGCTACGGCGACACCCACAACGACTACTACGCCGAACTACGCGGCAAGGTCACCGGCACCCGGCCGGGCGACCGCGTGCAGGTCTGGTTCACCGCCAACAAGCCCGGCAAGGGCAAGGTCACCAGCGAACGCTTCACCTACCGCGTACATCACGACATCGGCGGGGACGTGCTGGTCCTGGCGGTCGAGGACGTCACGGGCCTGAGCCCGGTCCAGGACAGCACCACCGCGAAGTACGCCGACGCCGTGGCCGCCTCGCTGCGGGCCGCCGGGCGCAGCAGCGACGTGTACGACTTCGACGCGATGGGCCGCACCGCACCGCACCATCTGGGCGTGCTCTCGCACTACAAGGCGGTGGTCTGGGAGACCGGCGACGACATCATCCTGCGCGCCGAGGGCCAGGTGCCCGGCACCGTGGCGAAGGCGGCCGTGGATGTCGAACTGTCCGTCCGGGACTACCTCAACGAGGGCGGCAAGCTGCTGCTCAGCGGCAAGTACGCGCTCTACGCCCAGGCCGCCGACGGGCTGTACGGCTACCAGCCGGACGCGCCGCCGGAGTGCACGGACGCCGAGGACCCGACCTGCCTGCCGGTGCTCAACGACTTCCAGCAGTACTGGCTGGGCGCGTACACCTACGTCAGCGACGGCGGGACCTCGTCCGACGGGCAGCCGTACCCGGTCCGGGGTGACTCCGGTGCGTTCGCCGGCTTCGCCGGGACGCTCAACGCCGAGGGCTCGGCGGGCAACCAGGACCACACCGCGTCGTTCCTGACTACGTCGAGCTTCCTGCCGCCGGCACAGTTCCCGCAGTTCACCAGCTCCGCGCCGGTGGGCTGGCAGCGGCCGGGGGGAGCGCCGTTCGACCCCCGTACGGGTGACTGGTACCTGCACAGCGGGCAGTCCGACGATTCGTACAAGCGGCTGACCCGGACGGTGGACCTGACCGGGGCCAGCAGCGGTGAGCTGCGCTTCTTCACCTCGTTCGACATCGAGACGGCCTGGGACTTCATGATCGTCGAGGCACACGAGGTGGGTACCGACGACTGGACCACGCTGCCGGACTCCGGCGGCCTGACCACGCAGGACACCGGGAACAGCTGCACCTCCGGCTGGCGGGAGCTCCACCCGTTCCTCGCGCACTACCAGGGCGAGGACTGCTCCCCGGTCGGCACGACGGGTGTCTGGCACGCGGCCACCGGCACCTCCAACGGCTGGAAGGAGTTCGTGGCCGACCTGACCCCGTACGCGGGCACGCAGGTGGAGGTCTCGATCACGTACGTGACCGACTGGGCCTTCCAGAGCCTCGGGGTGTTCCTGGACGACACGCGGGTGACCGTCGACGGGACCACCGTCGCGGAGACCTCGTTCGAGACGGACCTCGGCGGCTGGACGGTGGCCGGCCCGCCGCCCGGCTCCAGCCCGGCGGCGGCCAACGACTGGTCCCGCACCCAGCAGGCGTTCGAGGAGGGCTCGGTGGTGGTCACCAGCGACACCGTCTACCTGGGCTTCGGGCTCGAAGGGTTGGCCCCGGCCGCCCGGGACGCGCTGGTCGCCCGGTCGTTGACCCACCTGACCGGCCGGCCCCGCCGGTAGCGGCGGTCGAGGGCGCGCCGGCGGCCGGGTAGGCCGTCGGCGCGCCTTGCCGCGTACCGCCGTGGGAACCGCCCGGACTGTGATGAGCTGTGGGGCATGGACCGGATCCGGCTCGGGCTGGTGCTCCACCCCACCCGGGACGTCTCCCCGGTGGTGGACACCATCGCGGCCTGGGCCGCCCGGCACGACGCCGCCCTGGCGGTACGCGCCGAGGACCGGCAGCGGGTGCCCGACCCCGTCCAGGCGATGTCGGAGAAGGATCTCGTCGCCGGCACGGACGTGCTGGTCAGCATCGGCGGAGACGGCACGATGCTGGGCGCGCTGCGGATGGCCGTCGACGATCCGAAGCCGGTGCTCGGCGTGCACCTGGGCAAGCTGGGGTTCCTGGTGGAGGTGGAACCGCCGGAACTGCCGGCGGCACTGGACCGGCTGCTGACCGGGGAGTACATCGTCGAGGCGCACAGCTGCCTGGCCTGCGACGTGTGCGGCGACGACGTGGTCGCGTTCAACGACATCGCGCTGATCCGCCAGCCCGGGCAGGGCTTCGTCACCGCCACCCTGGCGGTCAACGGGCAGCAGTACGGCTACTACCGCTGCGACGCGCTGGTGGTGAGCACCCCCATCGGCTCGACCGCCTACAGTTACGCCGCCGGCGGGCCGCTGATCTCCCCGGCGACGCGGGCGGTGGTGGTGACCCCGAGCGCACCGATGTCCGGCATCTCCCGGTCGGTGGTGGTCTCCCCGGACGAGATGGTGCGGTTGGAGCTGCGTCCCGGATCCGCGCCGGTCGCCGTGGAGGTGGACGGGATGGTCATCCGGGACGGCTCGACGTCGGGCGCGGTGGACATCCGCTACCGCCACGACGCGGGCCTGGTGGTACGCCTCGACCCGCGCCGCTACCAGGAACGCAGTCAGCTCAAGCTGAGCCTGCTCGACCTGCCGCTGCTGCCGGAACAACTGCGCGAACTGCTCCCCGAGAGCCTGCGCCGCCAACTCGGCCGCCGTGAGCTGCCACCCCCGCGCTGACCCTGGCTCGCCCTACCCGAGGCGCCGATAGCTCCGGCAGGGAGCGGCATCAGCGTCGGGTGCCGAGGCCGGCGTCGCGGGCCAGCAGGGCGGCTTCGGTGCGGTTGCTACAGCCCAGCTTGACCAGCAGCCGCGAAACATGGCCCTTCACGGTGGCCTCGGACAGGTGCAGACGGCGCCCGATCTGGTGGTTCGACCAGCCGGCGCCCAGGTTCTCCAGGACCTCTCGCTCACGTTCGGTGAGCGAGGCGCAGATGTCTCGGGCCTGTTGGCGGTGGTGACCGATGTTGCCGACCAGCCTCTGGGCCGCCACCGGCGACAGGACGGTGTTTCCCGCGGCGGCGGCTCGCACCAGGTCGACCAGTTCCTCCGGTGAGGTGGACTTGACCAGGAACCCGACGGCGCCGGCCCGCAACGCGCGCAGCACATACTCATCCAGATCGAAGGTGGTGAGCGCCACGATCCGGGGGGACCTGGGTAGTGTCGCGATGCGCTCGATCGCGGTGAGCCCGTCGACACCGGGCATCCGCAGATCGATCAGCATCACGTCGGGATGGAGGCGGACCACGGCCTCCACCGCCTCGGCACCGTCGTGCGCCTCACCGACCACGTCCAGGCCGGCAGCGGTGAGGATGGTGCGCAGGTGCGCGCACACCATCCGCTCGTCATCGACGAGCAGGACGCGGATCACCGCCCCGCCCCCGTCGGGACGTACACCGGAAGTGTGGCGGAGACGGTGAAGCCGCCGTCCGGCGTCGACCCGGCGGTCAGTGTGCCACCGACGACCTCCACCCGGCGCCGCAGCCCGTCCAGGCCGCTGCCGCCGCCGACCGCGGTCAGGTCCAGGTCGGGTGGGCGGCGCCGTGGAGTGTTGGAGACGGTCGCGTTCACGCCGTGCCTGCCGTAGGACACCGCCACGGTGGCGTCGGCACCTGGCGCGTGCTTGTGGACGTTGGTCAAGGACTCCTGCACCAGGCGGAACAGCGTGCGTCGCACGGTCGGCGCGACCATGGCCGGATCGCCCTCCTCCACCAGCCGCACCGGGAAACCGACCGCGCGGGAATCGTCCACCAGTGATGCCAGGTCGGATTCGCCGGCCGGTTCAGCGGGACCGGCCGGCGTCCCGTCCCCGCTGCGCAGGACGCCGACCAGGTCGCGCAGTTCGGCCAACGCCTGACAGCCGGCCACCCGCAGCTCCTCGGCCGCCGCTCGGGCGGCTGGGTCGGTGGTACTGACCCGCAGCGCACCGGCCTGCAGCACCATCAGGTTGATCCGATGGGTGACCGCGTCATGCATCTCGCCAGCCAGCTTGATCCGCTCGTCGGCCCGGGCCTGTTCGGCCAGCAGCAGCCGCTCTCGCTCGGCCCGCTCGGCCCGCTCCGTCAGCTCCGCCACCAGGCTTCGCCGGGCGCGAACGTACATGCCGAGCAGTGCGGAGCACAGTATGACGGCGGGCGCGGAGAAGGGGTCCGCGATCGCCCAGGCCCGCGCCCCCACCAGGAACGCCACCGCCAGCACCGCGATCACTGCCCACTGCCGCCACCGCCGTCCGCCGCCGTGGACGGTGACAGAATAGGGCGCGATGACGGCGGCCCAGGCCGGCGCGAACACACTGATCGCCGCGATCGTCAGCGCAGCGGTATACGGACGCCGGCGGCGCGCCAGCAGCATCGCCGCAGCAGTGACCTGCGCGGCCACGTAGACCCACGTCGGTGCCGCGACCAGGTGGGTGTCCGGGCCTGGACCGGAGAGTTCCAGCCCCGTGCCGACCGCCGCCGCCACCAGCGCCACAGACACGTCGACGGCCACCGAGAGTACCCGGCTGCGCCCCATACGTGCAGGGTAACCGGACCGGTTCGTCGTGCAAGCCGGCGCAGGCGACGACCCTACTTTCGTCGCAACCAGGCCCCGACGATGGTCGCGGTTGTGCCGTGCGGCCCTCGGACGCGGGGTTGACTGGCGCCGATGGATGTCGGCCGGATCCAGGAGGCGATCACATGGAGACTTCCCGCCACCGCACCGATCGCGGTGACGCCATCGACCGTCCCCAGCTCTCCGGGCCGATGGCACCGGCCGGTGCCACATCAACAGTCGCGGACGTGTCCACTGCGGGACCTCGCATCGACGCCCTCGACACGCTGCGCGGCTTCGCCCTCTGCGGCATTCTGCTCATCAACATCTACCAACAGGTCGTGTTCCAGGGGCAGGCCGCCGGCAAAGCACCGCACCTTCCCACCGCCGTCCAGCTGCTCTTCTACGAGCGGTTCTACCCCATCTTCGCGATCCTGTTCGGCGTCGGCTTCGGCATCTTCCTGCAGCGCGCGGCGACCCGGACCGGCCGGCCCAGGTTGGTGCTGGCCCGCCGGCTGGCGGTGCTACTGCTCATCGGCACCGCGCACTTCCTCTTCCATCCCGGTGAAGCGTTGACGGCGTACGCGCTGGCCGGACTTCTCGTGCTACTGCCCCTGAGCTACGTCGGTGGACGGGTCGCCCTCGTCGTGGCGGTGATGCTGCTGCTCGTCGGCGCCCAACTCGTCGTCGGTTTCGGACCGATCCCCGGACTCCTCGCGCTCGGGTACGCCCTGACCATGCTCGACGTGCCGTCCGGGCTCGAACGCCGCACCGGTCGAGTCGCCGCCGCGTTCGTCATCTTCGCTGCGCTGACCGCGACCTGGATCGTGCTGGCACTGCGGCAGGTCGACCTGCCCTTCGTCAACGTGACCGGTGGACCCGGCGGTGGCGTCAGCCTGCTCGGCCCGCTCGCCGGGATCGTCACCGGCCTCGCGTACTGCTGCGGCCTGCTCCTCCTGCTGCGTACCTCGGCCGGGCCGGCACTGTCCGCGATACTGTCCCCGATGGGCCGGATGGCACTGACCAACTACCTCAGTGCGACCGTGTTGTTCCTCGTGGCCGGCCCCCGGCTCGGCATCGACAGCACCGGGGACCTGCCCCAGATCATCGGGCTGACCGTCGGCATCATCGTCGTACAGGCGGTGTGGAGTGTGCTGTGGCTACGGTCGTTCCGATACGGGCCGGCCGAGTGGGCGTGGCGCTGCCTGACGTGGTGGCGGCGGGCACCGATCCGGCGACGGACGGCGGCCGCACCGACGTGAGGCCGCCCCGGCGTCAGGCGTTGGCGAGGACCTCGGTGACCAGGTCCTGTGCCTCCTGCTGCACCCGGGCCAGATGCTCGGGGCCCTGGAACGACTCGGCGTAAATCTTGTAGACGTCCTCGGTGCCGGAGGGGCGGGCCGCGAACCAGCCGGAGGCGGTGGTCACCTTGAGCCCGCCGATCGGCGCGCCGTTGCCGGGCGCGGTGGTCAGCGTGGCGGTGATCGGTTCGCCGGCCAGCTCGGTGGCCCGGATCTGGTCCGGGGAGAGCTTGCCGAGCACGGCCTTCTGCTCCCGGGTGGCCGGGGCGTCGATGCGGGCGTACGCGGGCGCGCCGAAGCGGTCGGCCAGGGCCGCCCAGTGCTCGCTCGGCGTGCGTCCCGTGCTGGCGATGATCTCGGCGGCGAGCAGGCAGAGCAGGATGCCGTCCTTGTCGGTGGTCCAGGTGCCGCCGTCGCGGCGCAGGAACGACGCGCCGGCGCTCTCCTCACCGCCGAAGCCCACCGCGCCGTCGAGCAGCCCCGGCACGAACCACTTGAAGCCCACCGGCACCTCCAGCAGCGGGCGGCCGAGGTCGGCGGCGACCCGGTCGATCATGGAGGAGGAGACCAGGGTCTTGCCGATCGCGGCATCCGGCCCCCATTGTTCGCGGGTGCGGAACAGGTGGGCGATCGCCACCGCGAGGTAGTGGTTCGGGTTCATCAACCCGGCGTCCGGGGTGACGATGCCGTGCCGGTCGGCGTCGGCGTCGTTGCCGGTGGCGACCTGGTAGTCGGCGCGCCGGGCGATCAGCGAGGCCATCGCGTTCGGCGACGAGCAGTCCATCCGGATCTTGCCGTCGCCGTCGAGGGTCATGAACCGCCAGGTGGGGTCGACGGCCGGGTTGACCACGGTCAGGTCGAGCCGGTGCCGCTGGGCGATCTCGCCCCAGTAGTCGACGCTGGCGCCGCCGAGCGGGTCGGCGCCGATGCGGACCCCGGCGGCGCGGACCGCGTCGAGGTCGATCGCGGACGGCAGGTCGTCGACATAGCGGCCGAGGAAGTCGTACGTGCCGGTGGTGTCGGCGGCCCGCGCCCGCGCGTACGGGATGCGGCGCACCTCCTTGAGCCCGGCGGCGAGGATCGCGTTCGCGCGGTCCTGGATCCACTTCGTGACGTCGGAGTCGGCGGGCCCGCCGTGGGTGGGGTTGTACTTGAACCCGCCGTCGTCCGGCGGGTTGTGCGACGGGGTGATCACGATGCCGTCGGCGAGCCCGGCGGTGCGCCCCCGGTTGTGGGTGAGGATGGCGTGCGAGACCGCCGGGGTGGGGGTGTAGCCGTCCCGGCTGTCCAGCAGCACCGTGACGTCGTTGGCGGCGAGCACCTCCAGGGCGTCCACGGCCGCCGGGGTGGAGAGCGCGTGGGTGTCCCGGCCGAGGAAGAGCGGCCCGTCGAGGCCCTGCTCCCGACGGTAGTCGCAGAGCGCCTGGGTGACCGCGAGGATGTGGTCGGAGTTGAAGGCGTTGCGCAGGCTCGACCCCCGGTGCCCGGAGGTGCCGAAGGAGACCTGCTGCGCCGCGTCGGCCGGGTCGGGATGCTCGGTGTAGTAGGCGGTCACCAGCCGTGGTACGTCGACCAGGTCGGCGGGCTCGGCCGGCTGGCCGGCGCGGGGATGACTCACGGTTCCACCTTCTGTCCCTTGCCGATGACCACGATTCCGTTGTCGGAGACGGTGTAGCGCTGCCGGTCCCGTTCCAGGTCCACGCCGATCTCGGCGCCCTCGGGCACGTAGACGTTCTTGTCCAGGATGGCCCGGCGCACCACGGCGTGTCGGCCGATCTCGACACCTTCCATGAGCACCGCGCCGTCGACGTGCGCCCAGGAGTGCACCTTCACCTTCGGCGAGACGATCGAGTTCTCCACCAGCGAGCCGGAGATCACCGCGCCGGGCGAGACCATCGAGGCGACGGCCCGGCCGACCCGTTCGCCCCACTGGTGCACGAACTTGGCCGGCGGGTACGGCGGCTGCTCGGTGTAGATCGGCCAGTCGAAGTTGTAGAGGTTGAACACCGGGTGGACGTTGATCAGATCCATGTGCGCGTCGTAGAAGGAGTCGAGCGTCCCCACGTCCCGCCAGTAGCCGAGGTCCCGCTCGGTGCTGCCCGGCACCTTGTTGTCCCGGAAGTCGTAGACGTTCGCCTCGCCGCGCTCGACCAGCATCGGGATGATGCTGCCGCCCATGTCGTGCTTGCTGGTCTTGTCGTCCGCGTCGCGCTCGACCGCGTCGATCAGGGCCCGGGTGGAGAAGACGTAGTTGCCCATGGAGGCGTAGATCTCGTCGGGTGCGTCGGGCAGGCCGACGGCGTCGGTGGGCTTCTCCCGGAAGGCCCGGATCCGCCGGCCGTCCTCGCCGACCTCGATGACGCCGAACTGGTCGGCCGTGGACAGCGGCTGCCGGATGCCGGCCACGGTCACCCCGGCGCCGGAGGCGATGTGGTCCTCGACCATCTGGCGGGGATCCATCCGGTAGATGTGGTCGGCGCCGAAGACGATCACGTGGTCGGGCTGCTCGTCGTAGATCAGGTTGAAGCTCTGGTAGATCGCGTCGGCCGAGCCGGCGAACCACCACGGGCCACGGCGCTGCTGCGCGGGCACCGGGGTGACGTAGTTGCCCAGCAGGGTCGACATCCGCCAGGTCTTGGTGATGTGCCGGTCGAGGGAGTGGGACTTGTACTGGGTCAGCACGACGATCTTCAGATAGCCGGCGTTGGCCAGGTTGGAGAGGACGAAGTCGACCATGCGGTACATCCCGCCGAACGGGACGGCCGGCTTGGCCCGGTCCGTGGTCAGCGGCATCAGGCGCTTGCCCTCTCCGCCGGCCAGGACGATCGCGAGCACCTTGGCAGCCATGAGCAGACGCTATCCATACCGGTGCCGCTTCACCACTCGTACGGGCACAGTTGGGCAGCCGGTGCCGCGTCGGATTCTGCACTAGGGTGCCGGACATGACGGACTCGGCACGGCTGCGCGTCGACCTGCTCACCCGGGAGTACCCGCCGGAGGTCTACGGCGGCGCCGGTGTCCACGTCGAGTACCTGGCCCGGGAACTGCGCCCGCTCGCCGACGTACGGGTGCACTGCTTCGGCGCGTCACGCACCGAGCCGGGCGTGCGGGCGTACGCCGAACCGGCGGCCCTGGCCGGCGCGAACGCCGCGCTGCGGACGATGGGGGTGGACCTGGAGATGGCCGCCGGGTGCGCCGGTGCGGACGTGGTGCACAGCCACACCTGGTACGCCAACCTGGCCGGGCACACCGCGAAGCTGCTCTACGGGGTGCCGCACGTGGTGACCGCGCACAGCCTGGAGCCGCTGCGGCCGTGGAAGGCCGAGCAGCTCGGCGGCGGCTACGCGCTCTCCTCGTGGTGCGAGCGTACGGCGGTGGAGGCCGCCGACGCGGTGATCGCGGTCAGCGAGGGGATGCGCCGCGACGTGCTGGCCGCGTACCCGGCGGTGGATCCGGACCGGGTCAAGGTGATCTACAACGGCATCGACACCGCGCAGTACGCCCCCGACCCGGACACCGACGTGCTGGCGCGCCTCGGCATCGACCCCGCCCTGCCCAGCGTGGTCTACGTCGGCCGGATCACCCGGCAGAAGGGCCTGCCACACCTGCTGCGCGCCGCCCGCGAGCTGCCGCCGGAGACCCAGCTGGTGCTGCTGGCCGGCGCGCCGGACACCGCCGAGATCGCCGCCGAGGTGAAGGGCCTCGTCGCCGAGCTGCGTTCCCGCCGGTCCGGGGTGGTCTGGGTGGCCGAGATGCTGCCCAAGTCCGAGGTGATCCAGGTGCTCACCCACGCCACGATCTTCGTCTGCCCCTCGGTGTACGAGCCGATGGGCATCGTCAACCTGGAGGCGATGGCCTGCGAGACGGCGGTGGTGGCCACCGCCACCGGCGGCATCCCGGAGGTGGTCGCCGACGGCGAGACCGGCCTGCTGGTCCCGATCGAGCAGGGCGGTCTCGACGGCACGCCCGCGGATCCGGCGCGCTTCGAGGCCGACCTGGCCGCACGCCTCACCGAGCTGCTCGCCAACCCGGAACACGCCGCCGCGCTCGGCCGCGCCGGCCGCCGCCGCGCCGTCGAACACTTCTCCTGGGACGCCATCGCCCGCCAGACCCTGGACCTGTATCACTCGGTGCTGCGGTAGCCGTTGAGTGGATCATCGCAGGGGTTGACCCACGGCGGCCGGATCTTGGTGCGATAGTGCCCCGCGAGGGGCGTTCCCGTACCAAGATCTTGTTTGGTGGTGAGCCGAGCGCGAAGCGATCTCGGGCAGTAGGTTGAAGCGGTGAGCGGACGGTTCCCGATCGAAGACGTCTCCCCCGTCGTCTCCTGCGGGCGCTACCCGGCCAGGGCCGTCGTCGGCGAGCTGGTGCCGGTGTCGGTGATCGCGTACCGCGAGGGGCACGACGCGCTCGGCTGCAACGTGGTCTGGCTCGGCCCCGACGGGCTGGCCCGCCCGTTCACCCGGATGCGACCGGGCGAGCCGGGCCGGGACCGGTGGCACGCCACCATCGCGCCGGACGCGGTCGGCGAGTGGATCTTCACGGTGGAGGCGTTCAGCGACCCGTACCTGAGCTGGCACGACGCGGTGACCAAGAAGATCGCCGCCGGCCAGGGGCCGGAGGATCTGGCCAACGACCTGGCCGATGGCGTACGCGTGCTGCGCGCCGCCGCCGAGCTGGTGCCGGCGGCGGCGCGGGCGAGCCTGGACACGGCGGTGTCGGCGCTGCGCGACACGGCCCGGCCGCTGCCCCGACGGGTGAGCCCGGCGCTGGAGCTGGCCGACCTGCTCTGGGCCCACCCGGTGCGGGAGCTGGTCACCACCGGCGAGGAGTACCGCATCTGGGTGGACCGCCCCCGCGCCCTCTTCTCCGCCTGGTACGAGTTCTTTCCCCGCTCCGAGGGCGCGATCCCGGCCACCGTCGACGCGCCGGCCCGCTCCGGCACCTTCGCCACCGCCGTCGAGCGGCTGCCCGGGGTCGCCGAGATGGGCTTCGACGTGCTCTACCTGCCGCCGATCCACCCGATCGGCCGGGTCAACCGCAAGGGCCCCAACAACAGTTTGGTCGCCGGGCCGGACGACGTGGGCTCGCCGTGGGCGATCGGCGCCGAAGAGGGCGGTCACGACGCCATCCACCCCGACCTGGGTACGCCGGAGGACTTCCGCGAGTTCGTCGCCGCTGCCGCCGAGCACGGCCTGGAGGTGGCGATGGACCTGGCGTTGCAGTGCGCGCCGGACCACCCGTGGGTGACCGAGCACCCGGAGTGGTTCACCACCCGGGCCGACGGCAGCATCGCGTACGCGGAGAACCCGCCGAAGAAGTACCAGGACATCTATCCGCTGAACTTCGACAACGACCCGGAGGGGATCCGCGCCGAGGTGCTGCGCGTGGTGCGGCACTGGGTCGGCGAGGGCGTGAAGATCTTCCGGGTGGACAATCCGCACACCAAGCCGGTCGACTTCTGGCACTGGCTGATCTGGGAGGTCAAGAAGGTCGACCCGGACGTGCTCTTCCTCGCCGAGGCGTTCACCCGGCCGGCGATGATGCACGGGCTGGCCAAGGTCGGTTTCACCCAGTCGTACACGTACTTCACCTGGCGGACCTCGCCCGCCCAGCTGCGCGAGTACTGCGCGGAGCTGGTGGCGGCGGCCGACTACATGCGGCCGAACTTCTGGCCGAACACGCCGGACATCCTGCACGAGTCGCTCCAGCACGGCGGGCCGCCGATGTTCAAGATCCGGGCGGTGCTGGCCGCGCTGCTCTCCCCCTCCTGGGGCATGTACGCCGGCTACGAGCTGTTCGAGCACGTGCCCCGCCCCGGTGCCGAGGAGTATCTGGACAACGAGAAGTACCAGCTGCGACCCCGGGACTGGGCCGGCGCGCTGGCGCGGGGGCGGTCGCTGGCGCCGTTCATCGCCACCCTCAACCGGGTACGCCGGGACAACCCGGCCCTGCACCGGCTGCGCAACCTGGTCTTCCACGACATCGACAACCCGGCGCTGCTGTGCTGGTCCAAGCGCGACCCGGCGACCGGCAACACGGTGCTGGTGGTCTGCTCGTTCGACTCGCACAGCGTGCAGTGGGGCAACACCACGCTGGACATGCCGGCGCTGGGCCTGGACTGGCACGACCGGTTCACCGTGCACGACGAGCTGACCGGCGCCAGCTACGACTGGGGGCAGCGCAACGCGGTACGGCTCGACCCGTACCTGCAACCCGCGCACGTGCTCACCCTGCGCCGCCCTCCTCCCCCACCCGCGACACCCGCCGTACCCGCCGGACCGGCTACGCCTGCCGCGCCGGCCGGACCCGCCGCACCCGCCGTGCCCGCCGTCTCTGCCGGGTCCGCCGCACCTGCCGCCTCCGCAACGAAGGACGACGTCCGATGGACCAGCTGATCTCCGGGGAGACCCACGACCCGCACGCCGTGCTCGGGGCGCACCCGGCCGGCGGGCGTACGGTGATCCGCACCCTGCGCCGGGGGGCGGGCGACGTGAGCGCGCTGGTCGGCGACGAGCGGCACCCGATGAAGCGGGTGCACGACATCGGCGTCTTCGAGGCGACCGTCCCCGGCGAGGTGCTCGACTACCGGCTCGACGTCGACGGCGTGCGCCACGACGACCCGTACCGGCACCCGCCCACCCTCGGCGAGCTGGACCTGCACCTGATCGGCGAGGGCCGGCACGAGCGGTTGTGGGAGGCGCTCGGCGCCCGGGTGCGCGACGGCGGTGTCGCGTTCGCGGTGTGGGCGCCCAACGCCCGGGGCGTGCGGCTGGTCGGCGACGTCACCGGCTGGGCGCCCGACGACGGCTGGCCGATGCGCTCACTCGGCGCGACCGGCGTCTGGGAGATCTTCGTCCCCGGGGCGGGCGCCGGCACCCGGTACAAGTACCGCATCCTCGGCGCCGACGGGTACTGGCGGGACAAGGCCGACCCGCTCGCCGCGTACGCGGAGGTGGCGCCGGCCACCGCCTCGGTGGTGCACCGGTCGGCGTACGAGTGGTCCGACGCCGAGTGGCTGTCGCGGCGGGCACAGCGGCAGCCGCACCAGGAGCCGATGAGCGTGTACGAGGTGCACCTCGGCTCGTGGCGGCCGGGGCTGGGCTACCGGGAGCTGGCCGAGCAGTTGGCCGCGTACGTGGTGGAGCTGGGCTTCACCCACGTGGAGTTCCTGCCGGTGATGGAGCACCCGTTCGGCGGTTCCTGGGGCTACCAGGTCACCGGCTACTACGCCCCGACGGCCCGGTTCGGCAACCCGGACGACTTCCGTTACCTGGTGGACCGGCTGCACGCCGCCGGGATCGGGGTGATCCTGGACTGGGTGCCGGCGCACTTCCCGAAGGACGAGTGGGCGCTCGCCCGCTTCGACGGCACCCCGCTCTACGAGCACCCGGACCCGCGCCGCGGCGAGCACCCCGACTGGGGCACGTACGTCTTCGACTTCGGTCGCCGGGAGGTCCGCAACTTCCTGGTCGCCAACGCGCTCTACTGGCTCGACGAGTTCCACGTCGACGGGCTGCGGGTGGACGCGGTCGCCTCGATGCTCTACCTGGACTACTCCCGGTCCGACGGACAGTGGGCGCCGAACGTGCACGGCGGCCGGGAGAACCTGGAGGCCATCGCCTTCATGCAGGAGACCAACGCGACGGTCTACAAGCACCACCCCGGGGTGGTGATGGTCGCCGAGGAGTCGACCGCCTGGCCGGGCGTGACCCGATCGACCGGCGACGGCGGGCTGGGCTTCGGGTTCAAGTGGAACATGGGCTGGATGCACGACACCCTGCTCTACACCTCGAAGGACCCGATCTACCGGCAGCACCACCACCATCAGCTCACCTTCTCCCTGGCGTACGCCTGGAGCGAGAACTACGTGCTGCCGATCAGCCACGACGAGGTGGTGCACGGCAAGGGTTCGCTGGCGAGCAAGATGCCCGGTGACACGTGGCAACGGCTGGCCAACGTGCGGGTGCTGCTGGCCTACATGTGGGCGCACCCAGGCAAGCAGCTGCTCTTCATGGGCTGCGAGCTGGCCGACGACCGGGAGTGGAGCGAGGAGCGCGGCCTCGACTGGTATCTCCTGCACGACCCGGCGCGGGCCGGCGTGCAGCGCCTGGTCGGTGACCTCAACCGGGTCTACCGCGACACCCCCGCCCTCTGGGCGCAGGACACCGCACCGGCCGGCTTCCGCTGGCTCGCCGGTGACGACGTCGCCAACAACACCGTCTCGTTCGTCCGGATCGCGCCCGACGGGGCCACCCTCGTCTGCGTGGCCAACTTCTCCGCGCTGCCGCTGGAGGACTACCGGATCGGCCTACCGGCCGCCGGCGCCTGGGCCGAGATCCTCAACACCGACGCCCACCACTACGGCGGCTCCGGCGTCGGCAACCTCGGCACCGTCTACGCCGAGGACGTCCCCTGGCACGGCCAACCCGCCTCGGTAGCGCTGCGCGTCCCCCCGCTGGGCGCCCTCTGGCTCCGCCCCGCCTGACCCGCACGAGCCAGGGCGGCGAGGGTCACGGGAGGGAACCTTTGATCCCGCCCCTCGGTCAACCTATCGACAGGTGCAACAATCGAGTTTCGGAGCACGACGGCGACGAGACGGTCCCCTTATAGAAGCTTGTCGACGCTTCCGGCAACAGTAGCGCAGCGGCCGCGGCGACCACCAGCAAGAGGGCGACGGGGCGTAGACGTACCAAGATCTACGCCGTGGGTTCGGCGGTGGCGATCGGTGGGGCGCCGTCGGGTGGGTCGTCGCAGATCATGAGGCCGTCGTGGATGTGTGTCCAACCGTAGACGGGGTGTTGGGCGATGCCGCGGCGGCACCAGCGGCAGATCGCGCGCTGGGGCGCGGTAGGCGCGATCTTGATCGGCCCGGTCTGGATGAAGGCGGTCAGCAGGGCCCGGATGGCCCGGCGGTGTGACCAGCACGGCCACAGGTCGCCGCAGCGGCAGTGCGCGCCGACGTCTTCGAGTTGATGTTCGATGTAGAGGATGTGGGCGGCGCGCCAGCGCTGCGGGTCGTGGCATCCCTCGGGCGGCTCGGCCGGCGGCTCCTCCGGATCCCAGGTGAGCCTCATCAACCACACAGCCACGCGAAGCTCCGGTGGCCGGCGACCCCGGCACCCGTCAGGCCGGGCGTACGACGCGGCAGCCGGCCGTACCGCAGGAAGACCCGCTCGGCCTCGATGCGCGCGTAGCAGGGCCGGTCGGTGCGGCACCGATCGCAGTCGACAACATGCGCGTCGACGACCTGCTGCGCGGCGGCCAACCGCTGCCGAGCCTCCTCGCTGAGGTAGATCATTGTGTGCCGTCCGGCCGCTGTCCGCCGCCGGCCAGGGTGGTCGCCCCGCACTCGGGACACCACCGACTCTTCACCCGGAACGCGAACAGCCCCGCCAGAAAGCCGAACAGAGCACAGCCGGCCATCGCCAGGAACTCATCGAGCATCGCGCAGCCTCCCGGTCCCGAGGGCCGGGGTAGTTGCCGCTACCCCGGCCCGGTTGGATGCCCAAGGCCGGGCGCTGGTCGAAGTCGGGTCTCCAGCGCCACACCAGCCCTGGTGCCACCGAACGCACTGTCCATGTGGCACTCTGCACATGCTTCTGCATCAAATGATGCTTAGCAAGGTCTTTGCATACTTGAATGTCGGGGCAGCATCCTGCACCGAGGATCTAGAACGGAGGGCAGCAAGTGCGGGAGGATCAGGGGATGTCACGCTTCACGCCAGCCACACCACGATCTCGGCGCCTCGGTCGGGAGTTGCGCAAGCTGCGCGACGCCAAGGGACTACGGCTGGAGGACGCGGCCAAGCTGGTGAACTGCTCGACGTCACGACTGAGCCGCATCGAGTCGGGCGACATCAAGCCTCGGCCGGGCGATGTGATGGAGCTTCTGGTCGGGTACGGCCATCCCATCGATGCCGAGCCGGGCACGTCACTCCTGGTGCTGGCACGCGACCTCAAGGAGTCCGGCTGGTGGCAGCGCCTCGGCGCGCTGTCCAACAGGTATGCGACGTTCATTGCTTACGAGGAAGAGGCGGTGGAGCTACGCAACTTTGAGCCGACACTCATCCCGGGTCTGTTGCAGACCGAGGAATACGCCCGCGAGGTGAACGCGGTCGGCAGAGAAACTGACGCTGAGGCAATCCGCCAGTTGGTCAGGGTGCGCTTGACTCGGCAGCAGGTGCTCAGGCGCAAGCCGAAGCCGCTCCGCGTGCACACGATCATCAGCGAGGCTGCGCTCTCCGTCGACGTGGGCGGCCCGGAAGTCATGCGCGACCAGCTCATACACCTCGTGGAACTAGCCAAGCTGCCCAACATCACAGTGCAGGTGCTGCGCTTCGCGGCGGGAGCCCACATGGCGACGAGCGGCGGGCTCCAGATCCTCGTGTTCGACAAGGACGAACCGGCGCTGGGGTATCTCGAAACCCTTGCAGGCGAGCTGTTCCTGGAGGCTCCACGCGACATCAGCCGTCTGAATCAGGTCTATGACCACCTGCGTACACTGGCGGTGTCACCCGCCGAATCAGTCAAGCTGATCAAGGAACGAGCTAGCGATGCGCAAGAACGAATGGACCACGTCGACCCGCAGCGGTAACAACGGGGCTTGCGTTGAGGTGCGTGACGACAGCGCGGTGGTTGGCGTGCGGGACAGCAAGGACCCGGCCGGGCCGGTGCTGACGTTCGGCCCGGTCGCCTGGGCGGCCTTCACCGGCGCGGTCAAGGGCGACGCGCTCACCCGGTAGCGCACACCTCCCCACGACCCAGCACCAGCACCTCTTTCTCGGAGGATGAGAGGCGGATGCGAGATCTTGGACAGTTTCCGTTCGGCGCGAACGGAAACTGTCCAAGATCTGGACCGGATGCCGTAGCCGGCTCCGGGTTACCGTTCAGCGAGGCGTCCTCGAAGCCGTGGTGTCACTCGGGCATGGTCATGTCTGGGTGACATCGCGCTTACTGGGCATAGAACAATCCGCCGGCTCGGCACGTAGATCATCGAACGGTGAACTGCCCGCGCCCTCGCGTCCGTACTCCCGGTCCCAGGTGGACGACGAGGCGGAGGATTGATGGCGGGCAGCGGGCGTACGACCAGGAGCGGTGGGAACGAGCCCTCACCACGACAGCGGAAGATCGCGAGCATCGCGGCGATCGGGTTGACCCTGGGGGTGGCCTTCGCGATGGCGACAGGGACCAGCTCGGCCAGCGAGAACTGCGACGGTCTCGACGCGGCAGTGGGTGACAATCTCGCGTTCATCGCCGACCAACTGGTCTTCCCCGACGCGCTCTCCGAGGCGCGGATCGCCAACCGGGAGGCCGTCATCGACCAGCTCGAACAGCGCCGCGCGGCGGCCGGCTGCACGGGTGAGGTCGAGGTGCCCGACGCGGACCCGAACGCGGCGCTCAACGGCGGCGCGGCGGAGAACTGCGACGGTCTCGACACGGCCGTACGCAACAACCTGACCTTCATCGCGGGGCAGCGGCAGAACCCGGACGCGCTCTCCGAGGCCCGGATCGCCAACCGGCAGGCCGTCATCGACCAGCTCGAAGACCGTCGTCACCTCGCCGGCTGCACCGGCGAGGTCACGCTGACACCGGGCGGCTGACGCCGCTGGACGCGGGCGGGCTGGGCCGAGCAACCGGCCCAGCCCCGCGAGCGCAGACCAGCCCCGCGAGCGCAGACCAGCCCCGCGAGCGCAGACCAGCCCCGCGAGCGCAGACCAGCCCGGCGCTCAGACCAGGCCGGCGTCGCGTAGCAGGGTCCAGAGGCCGGCGCCGTCGGGGGCGGAGAGCCACTTCTGCCCCACCGGCCCGGTCGACGTCTGCCCGGCGGGTGCCGGCAGGCTGCCGGCGAGCACCGCCTGGGTGGGCGAGAGGCGGCGGATCGCCACCCCGGCGACGTTGTCCGGGTGGGCGGCGGCGAACTCGCGGTAGATCTCCTGGTCGTGCTGGCCGTCGTCGCCGACGAGCAGCCAGCGCACGTCGGGGAACTCCTTGGCCAGCCGTTCCAGGGTGGCTCGCTTGTGCTCCCGGCCGCTGCGGAACCAGCGGTCCTGCGTCGGCCCCCAGTCGGTCAGCAGCAGCGGCCCGGCCGGGTAGAGGTGCCGGGACAGGAACCGGGTCAGCGTCGGCGCGACGTTCCACGCGCCGGTGGAGAGGTAGAAGACCGGGGCGCCGGGGTGGGCGGTGACCAGCCGCTCGTAGAGCACCGCCATGCCGGGCACCGCCGCCCGGGCGTGCTCGTCGAGGACGAAGGTGTTCCACGCGGCGAGCAGCGGCCGGGGCAGCGCGGTCACCATGACCGTGTCGTCGATGTCGGAGAGGATGCCGAAGCGGACCTCCGGGTCCAGGATGCGTACCGGCGCCTCGACCGGCTCGGCGTCGGGCATGCTGAGCCGCACCGCACCCCAGCCGGGCGGCAGCTCCGCCTCGACCACCGTGTCGATGAAGCCGCTGCGGTCCGCCCGCGCCTCGTGGACCACCCCGCCGGTCTCGATGGTGACGGTGACGTGCTTGGCCGGCAGGGTGGTGAAGCTGCGCCAGCCCCGGACCTTCTCCAGGCGACCCCGCTGGCGGGTGTCGGGCCGCCCCAGCAGCACCCGGCACATCACCCGCACCCAACCGGGCGCGCCGTAGCCGGTGTACGCGATGATGTTGATCCGCCAGCCGGTCCGGCGCAGCCGGCGCTCGACCAGGGCGTGCACGGCGTCCTCGAACCGCGCGGCCCGGTGCAGGGTCGGTACGGCCAGCTGGCCGGCGGGTGTGGGTGGCACGGATGCAACCCTGCCACAGACCGGCGACCTCGGCCACGCGAGCTGCGTGGAACCGCCCCGGGCCTGCGTGCGGCCGTGAAACA
The DNA here is from genome assembly GCF_029626175.1 of Micromonospora sp. WMMD1082. Taxonomy (NCBI): domain Bacteria; kingdom Bacillati; phylum Actinomycetota; class Actinomycetes; order Micromonosporales; family Micromonosporaceae; genus Micromonospora; species Micromonospora sp. WMMD1082. The sequence goes on from NZ_JARUBM010000002.1 coordinate 7,212,554, forward strand.
CTCCGGTCGGGACGGCGACGGGGGCGATTGGTCGTGCCACGAACAGGCGCGGGAGCAGGGCAGCAGCGCGGACGGTGGCGGCCACGGCTCGACCGGCCAGCGCTCGTCGCGCTGCTCCTCGGGCTGGCCGGGGTCGGCTACCGGCTGTTCCTCGTGCTGGACACCGTGCCGGTCTCCAACAGCGACGAGGCGACGTTCGGGCTCGCCGCCCTGCACATCGCGCAGGGCCGGGAGCACCCGGTCTTCCTTTATGGCCAGCGCTACATGGGCATGGCGCAGTCCTACCTGGCCGCGCCGTTGATCGCGGTGGCCGGCCCGAGCTGGCCGGTGCTGCGGCTGCCGGTGCTCGTGCTCTACGCGCTGTTCCTCTGGCTGATCCACCGGCTGACCCGGCGGATCGGCTCGCCCTGGTTCGCCACCGCGATCGTCGGGCTGCTGGCGCTCGGCTCCGAGCGGGTCATCCGGGACCAGGTGACCACCGTCGGCGGCCGTCCGGAGGTCAAGGTCGCGGTGCTGGCGATGCTGCTGGTCGTGGTCGGGCTGGCCCGGGGCACGGTACGCCGTCGGAGGCTGGCCGTCGGCGCCTTCGGCCTGCTCGCCGGGGTGGCCCTCTGGTCGGACTGGCTGATCGCGCCGTACCTGGCGGCGGCCGGGCTGGCGCTGGCCTGGGCGCTGCGCCGGGAGCTGCTCGGCTGGGCCGGTACGCTGCTGGTCGCCGGGTTCGCCGTCGGGATCGCCCCGATGATCCGCGACAATCTCGTCGCCCCGCCCGGGCAGGATTCCCTGTCGGTGCTGCGTACCGTCAGCAGCGGGAGCGGTGCCGCACCGCCGTGGTCGCAACGGCTCGGCGGCGGGCTGCTGGAGGGGGTGCCGCTGGCCGCCGGGCTCTGCCCGGTCGACGGCTGCGCCCGCTGGCAGGCGTGGTTCGGCCTGCTCTACCCGGTGCTGCTGGTCGGGGCGGCGGTGCTCGCCGTGGTCGCGTACCGCCGGGCGACCGGGCGCCGCGACCGGGTCGCGCCCGTGGTGCACCTCGCGCTGCTCGCCGGCGCGGCGCTGACCCTGCTGGCGTACGTGCGCAGCCCGCTCGCCGCGACCGACCCGCTGGGCAACGCCCGCTACCTGTCGGTGCTGCAACTGTCGCTGCCGGCGGTGCTGTGGCCGCTCTGGACGGCGGCGGTCGCCGGCTGGCGCGGTGCGGTCGGCGTGGCCGGCCGGCTGGTCGGCGCGCTGGCCGCCGCCGTGCTGGTCGCGCTGGCGGCGGGCTCGCTGGTGGTCACCGTGCTGTTCGTGACTGCCGGCGCGGCCCCCGGGCGCACCGAGGAGCGGCACGCCCGGGAGTTGGCCGCCACGGTGCGCGCGGCCGGGCTCCGCGAGGTGTACGGCGAGTACTGGACGTGCAACCGGTTGGTCTTCAACACCGCCGAGGAGGTGGTCTGCGGGGTGCTCGACGACAACCTGCACCCCGGACAGAACCGGTACCCGGCGTACTGGTGGCGGCTGGCCCGCGCGCAGCGGCCCGGATACGTGCTGGCGGCCGACGCACCGGCGGACCGGCGGTTGCGGGAGTTGCTCGGCGACCGGGCCGGGGCGGCGCAGCTCGCCGAGGTCGGCGGCTATCGCGTGTACCACCCGCCGGAGCCGCTGCGGCCGTGGCGGTAGGGGCGGGTCGTACCCTGACCGGACCCGGCGTGTGGCGCGTACCGGGGACCGTACCGAGGAGTGCCCGATGCTCATCCTGCTGCCGCCCTCGGAGGGCAAGGCCGACGCCGGCTCCGGTCGCCGGCTGGACCTGGCCCGGCTCTCCCTGCCGGAGCTGAACCCGACCCGGGAGGAGGTGCTGGCCGCGCTGGTCGCGCTCGGCGACGGGCCGCCCGAGGCGGCGCTGGCCGCACTCGGTCTCGGTGCCGGGCAGCACGCCGAGTTGCGACGCAACGCCCGACTGCGGCAGGCCGCCACCGCACCCGCCGGCCGGATCTACACCGGCGTGCTCTACGAGGCGCTCGACCTGGCCACGCTGCCGCCGCCGGCACAGCGGGCGGCCGGGCGGCAGGTGCTGGTCAGCTCCGGCCTCTGGGGGGCGGTCCGGCCGACCGACCGGATCCCGCCGTACCGCTGCCCGATCGGGGCCCGGCTGCCCGGCATCGGTGGCCTGCCGGCGCGGTGGCGCCGGGCGCTTGGTTCCGCGCTGACCACGGCGGCCGGTACCGGCCCGGTGCTGGACCTGCGCTCGGGGGCGTACGCCGCGGCCTGGACGCCGCGCGGTGAGCTGGCCGAGCGCACCGTGACGGTGCGGGTGCTGCACGAGCGGGAGGTCGACGGCGCGCCGGTGCGCTCGGTGGTCAGCCACTTCAACAAGGCCACGAAGGGTCGGCTGGTCCGTGACCTGCTGCTCGCCGGTGCCCGCCCGCGCTCCGCCGGCGCGCTGGTGACCGCCCTGCGCGACCTGAAGTACACGGTGTGCGAGCAGGCCGGCCCACCGGGCCGGCCACGCCAGGTCGACCTGGTGGTTTCCGAGTTGTAACCAGGCGCAAGATTTCCTCAAGGCTGGCCGGGATCCGTACCGCCGGGCGGTGTCACGGGTCACCGTAAGGAGACCCGACGCCACGAGGAGGCCCTCCGGTGGTTGCCGAACCGATCCTGCTCGACCGGTCCCGTCCGCCGTCGACCGCGCTGCCGCCACCGACCGCGCTGCCGTCCACCCCACCGACCGCGTTGCCGCCGACGCCGCTGGGCTGGGCGACGCTGGCCGACGCGTTCGAGACGGCCTGTCTGCTGCGCTGCACGCCGCCGCCGGCGGCACCCGGTCAACGGCACGCCGGGCAGCAGCCCGTCCGGCCGGCGACGATCGAGTTCAACCGGGAGGAGGCGGCGCGGCGGACGCGGCAGCTGCTCGACCGCCTCGACATTCCGATCCGGCACGAGGTGGCCGTCGGCGGGCTACGCCGCCGCTACGAACTGCACCGGCTGCACATTCCGCGCGAGCATCAGCCGGCGTACGCGGCGATGGTGGAGAACGGCTGGCGTCGTGGCCGGCGGGAGTTGCTCGGCGGTCCGGTGCCCGGCGCCTCGACGGCGCGCCGGCTGTGGCGCACCCGGATGGCCGCCGCCGCCTGGCGGGCGGCGCTGCTCGCGGGGGGCCGGCACGTCCGCCGGCACATCCTCGGTGTGCGGATCACCGACCGGGAACTCGCCGCCGTGCTGGTGCGCGGCGCGGCCCTGCTCGACGTGCCGGCGCTGTTGCGCCCGGGCACCGGCTGCTTCCTGGTCAGCGTGGCCCACGGTCCCGACCGGGACCGGATTCTGCGGCACGCGGCGGAGGAGGCAGCGCACCACGCGGTGGCCTGACCGTCGGCCGACCGTGCTCCGTCGCCCCCCGGGCTTGCGCCGCAGGGGTCCGGCGGCGCACAGTGCTGCCCGTGAGCCGTACCCGGTACACCGCCCGAGCCTGGCGGCGTGGCGCCCGCGTGGCGCTCGCGCTGACCGTGCTGCTGGCCATACCCGGCCTCGGCGCCTGCCGCGATGATCCGGGCGAGCCGATGCTGATCCGCATCGCCACCGGCAGCCGCACCGCGGTCTACCACGCCTTCGGGGAGTCGCTGGCCACCATCCTCAACCGGGAGCTGCCCAACGTCCGGGCGGAGGTGCTGGTCACCGCCGCCTCGGCGGAGAACGTACAACTGCTGACCGCCGGTCGGGCCGAGCTCGGCTTCACCCAGGCCGACGTGTTGCCCATCGATCCGGGGCCGGATCCGCCGGTGGCGGCGGTGGCCCGGGTCTACGACGACCTGCTGCACCTGGTCACCACCGCCGACAGCCCGGTGCGGGAGCTGACCGACCTGCGCGGGCGCCGGGTGTCGGTCGGCGCGACCGGCTCGGGGACCAAGATCACGGTGGACCGGCTGCTCGACGTGGCCGGGCTTCGCGGCACGCAGGTCCAGCGGGTACAGCTCGGCGTGGACGACTCGGTGATCGCCCTGCGGGAGGGGAGGATCGACGCGTTCTTCTTCTCCGGCGGGCTGCCGGTGCGGGCCGTCGCCCAGTTCGCCCAGGACAACCCCGCCCGCATCATCGACCTCGGCACGTGGACCGCCACGCTGCGCCGGGACAACCCGCAGGTGTACGTGCTGCGGGACATCCCCCGCTCGGTGTACGGCATCGACCCGGTCACCACCGTGGCCAACCCCAACTATCTGATCGTCCGGGCCGACCTGCCGGAGGCGCTGGTCCGCGACATCACCCGGCTGCTGATGGGGAGTCGCTCCGAACTGGCCGCCGCGCATCCGGCGGCCGGGCGGATGAGCCCCCGCTCGGCGATCGCCACCTCGCCGCTGCCCCTGCACCCGGGCGCCGCGTCCTGGTATCGCGACAGCAAGCCCTGAGCGCCCGAGGCGGTCAGCCGGCCCGCGCGGCGGGTGCGGTGGGGGTGTTGCCGAGCCGCGGAAACGGCTCGGCCGAGAACACCACCTCCACCGGCACCTCGAAGTGCCGGGCGATCCGCAACGCCAGGTGCAGGCTGGGGCTGAACTCGCCGCGCTCCAGATAGCCGATCGTCTGGTAGTGGACGCCCAACGCCTCGGCCAGTTGCCGGCGGGAGATGCCCCGTTCCGCCCGCAGCATGGCAATGCGGTTGTACACCGTCTCGCTACGTTCGCTCATGTTCGTTGCCCTCACGTCACCCGCTGCAGGGCCCTCTCGCGGCGGGCGGTGACGCTCGACCCGGATTCCCGGCGGGCCATCCGGCGCAGCACCACCGGCGCCAGCACCAGCCCGGCGACGGCCCAGCCGCCGAGTACCAGCAGCGTCTCCAGGTGCCGCCACGACTCGCCGATCTCGACCGCGGCCATCGCGTCGGGCAGCAGCGCCGAGCGCATGCCGAGGCCGAGCCAGTAGATCGGGAAGACCTGCGCGACCCCCTGCAACCAACCGGGCAGGGCGGTGATCGGGTAGAAGATCCCGGAGGTGGCGATGAGTCCCATCATCGGCAGCATGATCAGCCCCAGGTTGCGGGGGTTGGACAGCAGCGACCCGAAGACCGCCCCGATCGGCATGGTCGCCACCATGCCGATCAGCAGCACCCAGATCAGCGTCACCCAGGCGCCGACGCTGCCCGACATCAGCCCGTCGAAGAGGAACATCCCCGGTACGAGCAGCAGAACGACGCTGACCGACGTCATCCCGGAGACCAGGGTGATCTTGCTGATCAGGTAGCCGAGCATCCCGTTGGGGGTGGCCTTGGCCCGCAGCAGGGTGCCGTCCTCCCGTTCGATGGTGAGGATCGACGCCACGCTGACCAGCCCGCCGAACGCCACCGTCATCCCGAGGGTGCCGGGCAGGGTCTGCGCGCCCAGGGAGAAGTCCGTGCCCGGCACCTGCGCGCCGCGCAGGAAGAACATCACCACCAGCAGGACGACGGTGGGGAAGAAATAGCCCCACAGGGTCTCCACGTTGGTGAAGCTGTGCCGCAGCTCGATCCGACCGCGGGCCAGACCCGCGCGGGCCGCCACGAGCAGCGGGTTGACTGAGGGATTCATCAGGCTGCCACCTCCTCGAACGCGCGGGCCGCGCGGTCGGCGCTCCCGGACTCGTACTCGCGGACCAGCGCCATGTAGGTGTCCTCCAGACTGGCCCGCCGTACCTCAAGGTCGGCGATCTCCTCGCCGTGCTGCGCGAACAGTTCCCGGACGAACCCGGTCGCGTCGCTGGTGGAGTGCACGAACCGTTCGTTGCCCCGGCTCCACCGCACCTCGGCGTCGACGGAGATTCGCCGGGACAACTCGTCGGCGGAGCCGCTGGCGATGATCCGACCACCGGCCAGGATGAGGATCCGGTCGGCCAGCTTCTCCGCCTCGTCGAGGTCGTGGGTGGTGAGCAGGATGGTGGTGTCGTCGATGTCGGTGAGCCGGTGCACCAGGTCGTGGAACTCGCGCCGGGCGGCCGGATCGAACCCGGCGGTCGGCTCGTCGAGGAAGAGCACCTCGGGTCGGCCGACGATGCCGATCGCCACGTCGACCCGGCGGCGCTGACCACCGGAGAGCTGCCCGACCTTCTTGTGCGCGTGCTCGGTCAGGCCGACCGCGTCGACGAGTTCGTCGACGTCCCACGGCCGGCGGACCCGATCCGTCGAGTACGGCGTATAGAAGGAGCCGATGTGGGCCAGCAGCTCCCGTACTCGCCACCGGCTGTGGTCGCGCCAGGACTGGAGCACCACGCCGAGACGGGCACGCCACCGCTCGTCGCCGTGCGCCGGGTCCACCCCCAGCACGTCGGCCCGGCCACCGGAACGCATCCGGAAGCCCTCCAGGATCTCGATGGTGGTCGTCTTGCCGGCACCGTTCGGGCCGAGCAGCACCAGCACCTCACCACGTCGGGCGGTGAAGGACACGCCGGTCAGCACGTCGGTGGACCCGTATCGCATCCGCAGGTCGTGCACGTCCAGGGTGACCGGCCGGTCGGCCGGCGGACCCGGATCGGTCGGAGTTTGCACCCCGGCGTCAACAGCCATGGACCCACTACCTCCCCGTATCATCTCTGCGCCAGACGATAGCACTCGTACTACATTCCGTCGCAAGTGTGTACTCGGCTTGGGCACTGGAACGGTGGTCAGGCCACGGCGGGTGCGGGCGGTACCGGCTCGACGAGGGCGGGCTGGTCGGCGGCCCCGGCCGGTGCGGGGAACCAGAGCGTGGCGACCAGGCCGCGCGGCGAGTTCGGCTGCATGGTGAGCCGGCCGTCGGAGGCGTCGACCAGCACGGCGGTGATCGTCAGCCCCAGCCCGGCACCATCGACGTTCTGCACCTCCGGCGCACGCCAGAACCGTTCGGTGGCCCGGCCGAGCTGGCTGCGGGTCATCCCCGGGCCGGTGTCGCGTACCTCCAGCTCGGTCCCGCCGTCGCGGGCGGCGACGGTCACCGTCACCGCACCGCCCGCCCCGCTGAACTTCACCGCGTTGTCGATCAACGCGTCGAGCGCCTGGTCGATCGCGGTCGGCACGGTCCGGGCGTACACCGGGCCGGGGTCGGCGGCCAGGCGCAGCGTGACCGACCGGTGGCGGGCCAGCGGCTCCCAGGCCGCGACCCGGGACGCGGCCGCGGCCGTCGCGTCGACGGTGACCCGCTGGTTCTCCCGACGTTCCGCGCGGGCCAGGGTGAGCAGCGCGTCGAGCAGCAGCGCGAGTCGGTCGGTCTCCTCCAGCGCCAACCGGTGCTCGGCGCGACCCGGCTCGTCGGTCACGCTCGGCCCCAGCTCCTCCACCCGCAGCCGCAGCGCGGTCAACGGATTGCGTAGCTGGTGGCTGGCGTGCGCGACGAAGGCGCGCTGCCGGTCCATCACGTCGGAGACGACGTCGGCCATGTGGTTGAAGCTCGCCGCCAGGCGGCGCAGCTCCGGCGGCCCGAGCCGGTGCTGCACGCGGGCACCGCGGTCGCCCTCGGCGATCTCGTGGGTGACCGCGTCCAGCTCGGTGACCGGGCGCAGCACCCAGCCGGCCAGCCCGAACGCGGTGAGCACGCAGGCCAGCATGGCGAGCAGCCCCAGCCCGGCGAGCAGCAGCCACCAGGTGGCGACCGTGCGACGGACCCCTTCGGTCGGGGTGGCGATGACCACCGCACCGAGCACCTCGCCGCCGTCGTTGATCGGCACCGCCACCACGATCGGCCCCTCGACCCAGGGCCAGACCGAGTCGGGAGCGCTGGCCTGCTGGCCGGAGAGCGCGATCTCCAGCGCCGCCTGGGCGCCGCCGGCCCATTGCCAGCTCACCGACGCCATCACCTCCTGCCGATCCCGGTCGACCACCGCCGCCCCGATGCCGTACAGCTCGTCGTAGCTGTGCAGCTCGCTGTGGAGCGGGCCGGTCGTGCCGTCCCGCAGCACCGGCCCGGCCAGCGAGGCGAACCGGGTGGCGTCGGCCAGCCGATCGGCACGGACCCGGTCGGTCTCCCGGGTGGCCAGGGTGGCCGCCAGCGGCGTGCCCAAGGCCACCAGCACCAGCACCATCAGCAGCAGGTAGCTGATCACCAGACGCCGTCGCACCGCGCGCCCCTCACTCGCCCCGGAGCCGGTAGCCGACGCCGCGTACGGTCTCCACCAGGCGCGGGTCGCCGAGCTTGCCGCGCAGCGAGCCGACGTGCACCTCGACGGTGTGCCGATCGGCGAAGGTGGTGCCCCAGGCGTCGAGCAGGATCCGGTCGCGGGGCACCGCGACCCCGGGTTGCCGGGCCAACGAGAGCAGGACGTCGAACTCCTTGCGGGTCAGCGAGACCGCCCGCCCAGCCACCGTGACGGTGCGGGCGGCCACGTCGATGCGAACCGGCCCGACCGCGATCAGGTTGCGCTCCGGCGCGGCGTGCGCGGCCCGCCGGAGCACCGCCTCGATGCGGGCCTGCAACTCCACCATCGAGAAGGGCTTGACCACGTAGTCGTCCGCGCCGAGCCGCAGGCCGAGCACCCGGTCGCGCTCCTCCCCGCGGGCGGTCACCGCGATGATGCCGAGTTGGCTGCTGCGCCGGCGCAGCTGCCGGCACAGGTCGGTGCCGTCGCCGTCGGGCAGGGTCAGGTCGAGCAGCACCAGGTCGCACGGGGCGGCGGAGAGGGCGGCGGCGACGGTGGCGGCGTGCTCCACCTCGTACCCGCGCCGGTTCAGGGCGGACGACAGCGCAGCGGCCACCCGACGGTCGTCCTCGACCAGCAGGATGCGCACCCGGCCTCCCCCGTTCGGTCTGCTCGGCTAGATGGTGGCAGACCGGCGGCCGGGGTGACAGGCCCGGGATCCTCCCGGCCGGGCTCAGAGCCCGAAGACCTCGTCGGAGGTGCTGTCCCGCACCCCGTCCACGAACCCCTTGAAGGCGGGGTCGTCGTGGCTCGCCGGGACGGTGGCGACGACCTCACCGGTGGCCTCGGTGACCGCGTCGACCAGCGGCGGAAAGTCGATCTCGGCGTCGGCGAGGGTGTCGTCGTCGGCCTCCGCCAGGTTGATCACGTGCTGCACGTCCTCGGACGGCGTGTCGGGATCGTCGGCCCAGTCGGCGCCGGCGCGATAGCACTCGTCGTAGAGCGCGCGCTGGCTGTCGGTCCAGTCCTCGTGATAGCTCTCCATGCCCATCCCCCTGTCCGGCAGGCCTCCTATCGAGCATGCCCGCCGGGGGCGGCGGACCGGGCCGGTACGGGACAAAACGGCCCCCGACCCCGGCGCCTGGCCGGACGACGACGCGCCCAGACGGTGACGCGACCGGACGACCACGTCGTCGCGGGCGCGCCCGTATGGCGTCAGCGGCAGAGCCGACCGATCTCCTCGGCGAACCGGTCCATCGGGTTGGCCTCGGCCGGACCGAGCAGGTAGGTCTTCAGATCCCGGCGGGCCTCGGTCATCGGGTCGTCGCCCGCCCGGGTCACCGCGACGATCTTCTCCAACTCCCCGCAGTCGGTGGCGAGCAGGTACGCCGCCCGAGAGGTCGGGAAGGATCGCCGGAACTCGTCCTCGGGCAGCCCGGACGGATTGGCCACCACGTACGGCCGCTGGCTCTGCACGAAGTCGGAGACCACACTGGACACGTCGCTGACCAGCAGGTCGGTCTGGTTGAAGCAGTCGAACAGCGCGGGCACCCGCCCGGTGACGACCCGGTGCGCGGGACCGTCCAGGGTGGTCGCGTCGACGTCACCGCCGGCGGCGCGGATCCGCTCCACGATCCGGTCGTGCACCGCCTTGGCCTGCTTGGACCGGCTGCCGGTCAGCGGGTGCGGCTTGTAGATGAGCCGCACCGCCGGCCGGACCGCGAGCAGGCCGGTGACGATCCGCTCCCCCATCAGCACGAGCGAGGTGTGGTACGGGTCGTCGTCGAGCCAGCCCTCCCAGGTGGGCGCGTACAGCACGGTGAAGGGGCGCTCGACATACTCGGAGCCGAAGGTGTGCACGCCGGCCAACTGCGGGCGGCCGATCTCCACGATGTCGGCGTCGAGTACGCCCACCCCGGCCCGAGCGTACCGCTCCCGTCCGGCCGGGCCGGCGACCCAGACCTCGTCGTAGACCTTGCTGTACGGATTCACGCTGGCCGCCTTGTCGCTGTCTCCGTGGCCCACGAAGACATGCTTCATGCCGGGCTCGCGCAGCATGTGGATGTTCGGGCCGACGTTCGCCGCGTACAGGGTCGTCCGGATGCTGCTCTTGGTGAGGTTCATGAACTCCGGCGCGGCCGGCACACAGATCACCGGCAACCGGGTGTCGGACAGCTCGTGGAACGCCTCCTTGCTGCGCATCAGCACCACCGCGCGCCGCCCGAGCGCCTCGATCGGGGCCAGCCACATGTTCGCCTGGTAGACGTCCTTCGCCGGCCCCGCGAAGTACAGCGCCACCTCCGGGCGGTCGCCGTCCAACCAGCGTTGCAGCGCGGGCAGCTGCGGACTCTGCCCGCTGCCCCGCCCGCGCAGCCAGGTCAGCGTGACGATGCCGCCGACCACCGCAGCCAGCCCGACGGCCACCACACCGGCCACGTAGACGGGCGCCACCTCGCCGGCCACGGCCGCGACCACCGCCGCGGGGATGAGCAGCACGTTCGACCACGGCAACCGGTCACCGGCGACGTCGGCGGCCCACTGTGGCGGACGGGGAGCGGCGGCCATCGGCCCCAGGTCGATGTTGCGTACCAGCACCGAGAGCGGGTTGCGCCGATCGATCATCCGGTTGAACGCGCCGGCGAAGACGGCGATCACCCACACCGCAGCCGGCAGCAGGAGCAGCAGGGTCGGTTCCCGGCCGGCCAGCGGCACCTCGGCGACCACCAGCAGCACGACCGACAGGTCGCGGCTCAACTGCCGGTAGACGCGGTTGATGCCGACCTTCTGGAGCAGCGTCGCGGTGGCCGGTGACCACCGCTCGACGGCGAACTCCCCCAGGACCGCCGCCAGCCCGGCGACCGCGAAGAGGCCGACCCAGCCGAGCGCGGCGGCGGCGAGCAGGACCAGATAGGACGTCACCAGCAGGGCGCCACGCGCGGCGACCCCGACGCGTGAAGTCAACGTGCCGAACAACGAGTACGCTCCCTAACGAGATCGATGGCCGGCTGGATGCGCCTCGACGGCCGCCAGCGTAGCTGCGACCTTAACGCGAATCGTCGCCGGGACAACGCTCGGGTATACAGCATCTTCCCCCAAACCCGTCCGGCGCCTAACCGGACAGCCACCCCGACCGGGCGGAAATCGCCCGGAGGATCGGACGCGGCGTTCTCCACCTGCGGCTTCAGGTGCGGCGCAGGCAGGTCACGGCGCCGGGCTGGCCGGAAACGGGGGCGGGGCGCTCGGCGAATTCGGTGTAGCCCAGCCGCGCGGCGGTCCGGCGGGCGAAGCGGTTACCGCTGTAGACGCAGATCGTTCCCACGTCCAGCCGCTCCAGCGCCCCGGCCACCTGGTCGCGGGTCGGCCGGCCCTCGGTCGGGCCGCCGTCGGCGAACCGGGTCAGCAGCAACCGATCCTGGGAGAACTGCGAGTTGATGTCGTACTCGATGAGGTAGAAGTCGCGCGGGAGGACCACCCGCACCCAGCTGGTGATCACCGGTGTGGCCCGCATGACGGTCGCCGGGGCGAGCACGAGCCCATCCGGGCGATCCAGGGTCCTGATCCACTCTGCGATGCCCAGCCGCTGCGGGGGGACCTTCCAGGCGGGCTCGCCGTGCACCTGCACCCAGCTGCGCTCGGACCACATCGGGGTGGCATAGATCGCGAACGAGGCCACCATCGCCCCGGCCAGCACCAGGCCGACCACTGCCCGCACGCTGCGCAGCCGGGTGGGCAGCCAGACGGTGCAGAGCAACCCGATCAGCGCCGGCAGGGCGAGCAGCCACGGCACCCGCCAGAGCACCACCGAGATGCCGGTGAGCGCCCCGAGCCACTCCAGCACCCCGGGCAGCAACAACACGCTCAGCACGAGGGCGCCCCCGGCCGCGAGCAGCGCCGGGGTGCGGCGGCGGGCCAGCAGCGGACCGAACCACAGGGCGAGGCCGCCAATCACGCCCACGATGCCGATCTCGAACGTACGCTGGTAGGTCTGTGCGGCACTGTGGACGTTGACATCCGCAGCGGCCTCACTGGCCGAGCCGAGGAGCAGTTGGGTGACGACCACCGCCCCGACCGGGTACGCCAGCGCGGCGACGCCGGCGGCCAGCGCCGACTTCCAGCGCCCCACCAGCAGCATCATCAGGGCGGCCCCGCCGACCAGCAGCGGCAGGATGATCGCGGCGGTGGTGGTGAGCCCGATCGCGGTGATCGACAACGCGACGATCAACACCAGGCCGCGCCGGGACCGGTCGTCGAACCAGCGGGTCAGGTAGAGCCACATCAGCGGCACCACCGCCGAGACGAACATGCCCTTGCCCTGGTAGAGCCGGGGCAGGTGGAAGGTGCCCAGGGCGGCATCCGGGCCGCAGACCAGCGCCAGGAAGGCGACGGCCACGGTGAAGGCGAGCACGGGACGCCGGGGCGCCCAGCGCTGCACCAGCCGCCAGAGCGCCAGCACGGCGAGCACGGCCATGATCGGCAGCAACACGTACCAGGTCGCCGAGGCGGCGGGGAGGCCGAGGAAACGGGCGAGCGCGCCGGCGAGGACCTCGATGCTGGCGATCGGCGGTTGCGAGGCCATCGCCGGAAGGACGTTCTCACTGAACAGGAAGTCGTTGAGCGGAACGGTGTCCCGCTCCGCCACCCACACCGACCGGCCCACGTAGTAGATGTCGTCCGGGGTGCTGCGGGCGAGGTAGAGCGAGGCGACGGCGGCCACGCCGGCGATCAGTAGCGCGTACCCCGACTGCCAGGCGGTCGGTGCCGGCGGCCGGGTCGGCGGGCTGACCCGCCAGGTGCGCCAGGTCAACAGCACCGCGCCGACGGCCGCCACGGCCCCGGCCGAGGCCGGTACCCACCAGGACAGCCCGTCGCCGGCCGGCGTGCCCGCCAGGCCGGCGGTGATCGCCGCGCCGGCGCCGACCAGCAGGACCAGCGCCGTGCACCAGCGCTGGACGGCCGGCATCCGGCCGGCGCGGCCCGCCGTGTTCGGCGCAGGTCCATCCGCCGGGGCCGGCTCAGATCCGTCCGCCCAGGCCGGCGCAGGTTCATCCGCCGGGACCGAGGCGAGTCCGTCCGCCGGGACCGGCACGACGTCGTCCGTCGTGGCTTGCCTGGCCGGTCGGTCGGGCCCGGTGGCCGGTTCCGTCTCGCCTGCCTCGCCCGCCGCCGGGCCGACCCCGGGGTCGCGCACCGCCCCGGCCGTCATGCCGGCCCGGTCGTCGGGGCCGGACGCCGGGACCTGGGCGGTGCTGCCGCGGCGGCGCCACCGTAGGGTGAGCCGGATCAGCACGGTCAGCAGGGCCAGCGCCGGTCCGGCCACCAGCCAGATCCGCAGCGTCAGTGACGGAGCGAGGCCCAGCGGCAGGGCGGCGTGGTAGAGCAGCGTCCAGAGCGCGAACGCCAGCACGGCGCCGTCGGTCAGCACGGCGGGGATCGCGGCAATGCCCGCCCCGACGCGCAGGGGCACCGCGCGGACCCGGCGGGCAACGCCGGGGGCGGGGTCCGTCGCCTCGCCGGCCGCCGCCGGCGGGGGTGCGGCAACGTCGACGGTCTCGTCGGTCATCGACACGGGCGTCCTTGTCGTCGTACGGGCGGGCGTGGCCGGGGCACGCGCCTCACACGCGCGGCGACCCCCGGCCGCGAACCACACCGAGAGTAGTAGTCGTCCCCGGGCCGCCGGATCGAGCCGACGCGCCGGGCGACGGCGTTCCGGTCCCGGCCTGCCGGCGGCCGATCCGACCAGCCGTACCCAGGGTCGTTGTCGCTCAATCAGTGGCGGGCGCCACCCGCTGCCGGGGCAGCGCGTCCAGGGCGCCGAGCCCGAGTGTCACCGACTCGACCAGGGCCTCCAGATAGCTGTCGGTGACGGGCGTGCGGGCGACGGCGAGCCGCCAGTACAGCGGGCCGACGATCAGGTCGACCGCCACGTCCGGGTCGGTGGTGGTGGGCAGGTCGCCACGCTGCACCGCCCGGCTGATCAGCCGGCCGACGATCTCCTGCTGCCGGGCCCGCAGCACGCGCTGGAGGGTCTCGTCGATGGTCGGGTTGCGGGCCGCCTCGGCCAGCAGGTCGGGGATGATCTGCGAGGCCAGCGGGTGCCGCAGCGCGTGCGCCACCACCTGGAACAGCAGCGTCAGGTCGCCGCGGAGGCTGCCGGTGTCCAGCGCGGGCAGCCGAGCGCCCGCGGCGGCGGCGACCACGTCCAGCACGAGGTCGAGCTTCGAGTTCCACCGGCGATAGATCGCGGTCTTGCTGACGCCGGCCCGGCGGGCCACCGCCTCGATGGAGAGCCGGCCGTAGCCGACCGCGGCGAGTTCCTGCATGAGTGCGCGGCGGATGGCCGTGGTGATCTCTCCACGGAGCACCGCCGCACCAGCGGGTGCGCGCCTCTTCCCGGTCGTCACCTGGGGCTCGTCTCGGCTGTCACGAGGAACAATGTACCGCAACGACGCTACGGTTGCGTCCCGACGTCTTTCGGACTACTGTCCAGCCAGCGGCGGGGCCGCGCTCCACCGACCGACCACGCTAGATTCTCTCGTCGCGAACATCACGCCCGGCACGACAGATCGGAGCGCCCATCCCCATGGCCAACACCGCGCTGGCCGACCCCGACTCCGGCCTCACCCCGGCCCAACTGGCCGCCCGACACGGGTTACGGGTGGCCGGCCAGCGGCCTTCGATCGGCCGCTACAGCGGCCAACTGTGGCGCTACCGGTTCTTCATCTCCGCGTACGCCCATGCCAAGCTGACCGCCTCGTTCAGCAACGCCCGGCTCGGGCAGCTGTGGCAGGTGCTCACCCCGCTGACCAACGCGGCGGTCTACTACCTGATCTTCGGTCTGGTGCTCGAACAGGACCGAGGGATGGACAACTTCATCGCCTACCTCACCACCGGGCTGTTCATCTTCAACTTCACCCAGACCAGCGTGCAGCACGGCACCCAGGCGATCAGCGGCAACCTCGGCCTGATCCGCGCCCTGCACTTCCCCCGGGCCAGCCTGCCGCTGGCCATCACCGCCACCCAGTTCCAGCAGCTGCTCGGCTCGATGGTGGTGCTGCTCGGCATCGTGGTGGCCACCGGCGAACCGATCACCCTGATGTGGCTGATGCTGGTGCCGGCGCTGCTGCTGCAGACGGTCTTCACGGCCGGGCTGACCATGGCGGTGGCCCGGCTGGGCGCCAAGGCCACCGACCTGAAGCAGGTCATGCCCTTCATCCTGCGAGCCTGGATGTACGGCTCCGGCGTGCTCTACAGCGTCAACCTGTTCGCCGAGAACCTGCCGGGCTGGGCCACCGCCGTGGTGCAGTTCAACCCCATGCTGGTCTACATCGAGCTGGCCCGCGTCGCCCTGCTGGAGAACACGCACCTGCTCAACGACTCCCTGCTCCTGACCTGGCTGGTCGCGATCGGCTGGGCGGTCGTCGCGGGTATCGGGGGCTACCTCTACTTCTGGCGCGGCGAACAGGAGTACGGCCGTGGTTGATCATCTTGAGATGTCCAATGATGTAACGGTGACCATTCCCCGGATCCAGGAGCGGATCCCGACCGTGGTGGTGGACGACGCACACGTCGTCTACCGGGTGCACCGCGGCTCCGCCGGCAACACCAGCCCGGTGGCCGCGCTCCGGCGGATGGTCACCCGCACCTCCACGCCGAACGTCCGCGAGGTGCACGCGGTGCGGGGGGTCACCTTCACCGCGTACCGCGGGGAGGCGATCGGGCTGATCGGCACCAATGGCTCCGGCAAGTCGACCCTGCTGCGGGCGATCGCCGGGCTGCTGCCGGTGGAGCGCGGCACGGTCTACACCCAGGGCCAGCCCTCGCTGCTCGGGGTGAACGCCGCACTGCTCAACGACCTGCCCGGCGAGCGCAACGTCACGCTCGGTTGCCTGGCGATGGGCATGTCCCCGGCCGAGGTGCAGCGCAAGCTACCCGAGATCATCGAGTTCTCCGGGATCAACCAGCGTGGCGACTTCGCGTCGCTCCCGATGCGCACGTACTCCTCCGGCATGTCGGCCCGCCTGCGCTTCTCCATCGCCGCGGCCAAGCAGCACGACGTGCTGCTGATCGACGAGGCCCTCGCCACCGGCGACAAGGCGTTCCGCAAGCGGAGCGAGCAGCGGGTACGCGAGCTGCGGGAGAGCGCCGGCACGGTGTTCCTGGTCAGCCACCAACTCTCCTCCGTACGGGACACGTGCGAACGGACAATCTGGCTTGAATCGGGCGAGATCCGGCTGGATGGTCCCACCCCCGAGGTGCTGAGGGCCTACGAGGCGTTCACCAACGGCAAGTAGAGTTCATGTGAACGTGCGGCGTCGCCCAGGCCGCGTCGTCCCCTAGGGGCGGCGCGGCCCACGCGTTATGGTTCATCCCGTCGCCGTGTTGGCGGCACCTTCCGTTCACGTGTCCCACCACAGTCGTGCACCCCCCGAGAGCGAGGACCGGCAATGACGCAGGACCAGACCACCGACCCGGGAACCACCCCGGCACCGTGGCGCCCCTCACGGACGGTGGCAGTGGTGCTGGCCGGCGGCACAGGCACCCGGCTGGGGCTCGGCATCCCCAAGCAACTGCTGAAGATCGCCGGCAAGCCGATCATCGAGCACACGCTGGCCGTCTTCGAGGCCGCACCGGAGATCGACGAGATCATCGTGCTGATGGCCGCCGGGCACGTCACCGAGGCACAGCAGATCGTCGACAAGGCCGGCTTCCGCAAGGTCACCAAGGTGATCGAGGGCGGCGACACCCGCAACGCCACCACCCGTGTCGCGTTGGACGCGATCGGTGCCGGCGACTGCAACGTCCTCTTCCACGACGCGGTGCGGCCCCTGCTCAGCGCCCGGATCGTGCGGGAGTGCGTGAACGCCCTGTGGACGTACTCGGCGGTCGACGTGGCCATTCCGTCGGCCGACACGATCATCCAGGTCGACGAGAACGAGTGCATCACCGACATCCCCGTCCGGTCCGCGCTGCGCCGGGGTCAGACCCCGCAGGCCTTCCGCTCCGGCACCATCCGGGAGGCGTACCGCCGGGCCGAGGGCGACCCCGACTTCGCCGCCACCGACGACTGTGGTGTGGTGCTGCGCTACCTGCCCGAGACCCCGATCAAGGTGATCGACGGCTCCGACGAGAACATCAAGGTCACCCACCCCGTCGACGTGCACCTGGCCGACAAGCTGTTCCAGCTGGCCGCCGCCCAGGTGCCCCGGCTGACCGACCACCGCGCCTACAGCGAGGAGGTCTCCGGCCGCACGATCGTCGTCTTCGGCGGCAGTTACGGCATCGGCCACGACCTGGCGGAGCTGGCCCGCCGCCACGGCGCCCAGGTCTTCGCGTTCAGCCGCTCCAGCACCGGCACCCACGTGGAACGCCCCGAGGACGTCGCGGCCGCGCTGAAGACCGCCTTCGACGCCACCGGCCGGATCGACCACGTCGTGGTCACCGCCGGGATCCTGGAGAAGGGCGCCCTCGCGGAGATGGCCCAGGAGACCATCGACCGGGTCCTGCAGGTCAACTTCGTCGGCCCGGTGACCGTCGCCCGGCAGTCCCTGCCCTACCTCCAGCACACCAAGGGCCAGCTGCTGCTCTACACCTCCAGCTCGTACACCCGCGGGCGGGCGGACTACGCGCTCTACTCGGCCACCAAGGCCGCCCTGGTCAACCTCACCCAGGCGCTCTCCGACGAGTGGGCGGAGTTCGGCGTACGGGTCAACGTCATCAACCCGGAACGCACCGCCACGCCGATGCGTACCAAGGCATTCGGCGCGGAGCCGGAGCACACCCTGCTCGCCGCCGAGACCGTCGCCCAGGCCTCGCTGGACGTGCTGATCTCGGATCTCACCGGCCAGGTGATCGACGTACGCCGGCCGCCGGGCGAGGCGCCGGCCGTCGCGGTGCCCACGCAGACCGACCGGTCGGCCAGCGCGGCTCCCGTCGGCTGACCACCCACGACCGCGAAGGCGACACGAGATGCGTGGTGACCTGGTCCGGAAGTTGACCGCACGGGGCCTGGCCACGGCCGGGGCCGTCCTGGCGTTCCTGGTGGTCGCGCTCACCGACGCGACCGCCTGGGGGCTCTGCCTGGCGGTGGCGGCGCTGGCCGCCACCGTCTGGGAGCGTCGGGTCCGCCCCGGCGCGGACACCGTCGCGGAGACCACGCTGATCGCGGCCGGGGTCCTGGTCGGCTACGTCCGGCAGCTCGACGCCGGCTTCGACCCGGCCCTGGCCGCCACCGCACTGGTGGTGCTCGGGCTGGTGCTGCTCGCCGGTCCGCTGCGCCAGGCGGGCAACCTGGAGATCCGCGCCGCCAACCTGCCGGTACGCACGTGGGTGCCGCAGGTCGCGGCCCATGCCGGGGACGCCGTGGCGGGGCTGCTCGCCGTGCTGGCCGTCGCCGCCCTCGCGGGCCTGCCCGCCGCCGTCGCCCTGGTGCCGGTCCTGCTGGTGGGCGCCGCGGCCGCCGCGGCCACCCTCGAACTGGCCCGGCGGCGGCTGCGACCGGCTGCCGGCCGGTCGACGGTCGCCCGGGCGCTGCGCCGGCAGCAGCCCGAGTTCGTCCTGCACTTCTCCGCCCCGCCCGGCTCGGAGTACCAGGTCACCATGTGGCTGCCGTACCTGGAACGGATCGGCCGGCCCTTCGTGGTGATGCTGCGGGAGCCGGAGTTCCTGGCACCCATCGCGGCGGCGACCTCCGCCCCCGTGATCTACTGCCCCACCCTGCGCACCATGGACGAGGTCCTGGTGCCGAGCATGCGGGTGGCGTTCTACGTCAACCACGGCGCGAAGAACAGCCACTGCATCCGGTTCACCCAGCTCACCCACGTGCAGCTGCACCACGGCGACAGCGACAAGGCGCCCAGCGCCAACCCGGTCTCGGCGATCTTCGACCGGATCTTCGTCGCCGGTGAGGCGGCCGTCGAGCGGTACGCGCGGGCCGGGGTGGACATCCCGGCCGAGAAGTTCGTGGTGGTCGGTCGCCCCCAGGTCGAAGCGATCGAGGTACGCCCACAGCCGGTGCGGGGCCTGGCGAACCCGACGGTGCTCTACACCCCCACCTGGACCGGGCACCACGCCGACGCCGACTACTGCTCACTCCCGATCGCCGAGACGCTGCTGCGGCGACTGCTGGCCCGGGGTGCCACCGTCATCGTGCGCGCCCACCCCTACACCGCGCAGAGCCCGGCCTCCGCCCGGCAGTTGGGGCGGCTGCACGACCTGCTCGCCGCCGACCGGGCCGGCACCGGCCGGCCGCACCTCTTCGGCGCCGCGGCGAGCCGGCTGACCCTGGCCGAGTCCGTGAACCGGGCCGACGCGCTGGTCTCCGACGTCTCCGGGGTCGTCTCCGACTGGCTCTACTCGGGCAAGCCGTACGCGGTCACCGACATGGGCGCCGACGGCGACCGGTTCGTCGAACGGTTCCCGCTGGCCGCCTCCGGCTACGTGCTCGGCCGGGACATGGCCGATGTGGACGCCGTACTGACCCGGCTGCTCGACACCGATCCGCTCGCCGAGGCCCGGTGGGCCACCCGGCGCCGCTATCTCGGTGACTTCCCCGGCGAGTCGTACGCCGAGGTCTTCCTGGCCGCCGCCCGGCGCGAGCTGGACCGGGGCTGGACGGCACCGGCACCGCGCGCCGCGACCACCGCGCCGCTCTCCCCCGCCACCTGAGTCACGCTCGTGACGAGGTGCGACGCGGTTCGATTCATGGAGGGGCGGCGGGGTCGGACTATCGTGGGCGCGTGAGTACCCGCGATGTGCCTGCGCAGATCGGTGACCTGCCGCCGATCGGGCGACCGGCCAACAGCGCCCTGCTCGAAGCCGGCATCACGACGCTCGCGCAGGTGGCCGCGTACCGCCGCCGCGACCTGCTGGCCCTGCACGGGGTCGGGCCGAAGGCGGTCAGCATCCTGGCTGCCGCGCTGGCCGAGCGGGGCCTCGCCTTTGCCGACTGACGGCAATCGGCTCCATGCCAGCAAGGCCCGCAGACCGTCGATGGCGCAACGCCACGACTTCCCGGTGCCGCCCCGGCCCTGGGCTGCGATCGCAGTGGCGCCAGCGGGGTCATGGCTGTCCAGGCTGGGTCAACGGGCGGGCAAGGCGCTCGCCGTCGGGCCACGCACCGAACCCGGTCCTGGAGTCCAGGTGCCCGACCGCCCCCGCATCGAATAGCTCCGATCCCCAGTCTCGCGCGTACGCCTCGAACTGCTCGAATGTGGTGATCGGGTCGTTGCGGCTGGCGACCAGGATCGAGCGGAACGGCAGTGGCTCGCGCGGCACACGGCCGCAACGCTGGGCACGCGATCGAATATCCCCACAAATCAGATGGGTTTGATAGGAGATACGATAGCGTACGCGGCATGCGAGATCGACGCGTGGCGCTGGCGGTCTGCCTGGCGGCCGGGTTCACCACACTGATCGACCAGTCCGTGCTGAACGTCGCGGTCCCCGCGCTGCGTGACTCGCTGCACGCCGGCCCCGCGACGACGCAGTGGCTCCTCGCCGGTTACTCGCTGACGTTCGGCCTGGCCCTGGTGCCGGCCGGCCGGCTCGGTGACGTCCACGGGCGGCGTGGCCTGTTCATCGCCGGCATCCTGCTGTTCACGGCGGCGAGCCTGGTCGCCGGTACCGCCACGCACGCCTGGGTGCTCGCCGCCGCACGACTGCTCCAGGGCGCCGGGGCCGGCATCGTCAACCCGCAGGTCCTCGGGACCATCCAGGATCTGTTCACCGGCCCGGCGCGGGCGCGTGCGCTGGGTGCGTACGCGACGGTGGGCGGACTCGCCGCGCTGGCCGGTCCGGTCGCCGGCGGGCTGATCATCCAGTCCTTCGGTGGCGAACTCGGCTGGCGGCTCGTGCTGCTGATCAACGTACCCTTCGGGCTGCTCACCGCCGCCGTCGCGCTACGCGTACTGCCTCGTGGCGGGGGCCGTGGTCGCCGCACCACCCTCGACCTGCCCGGGCTGGTCCTCCTCGCCGCCGTCACGCTCGCCGCGCTGCTGCCGTTCATCGTGTCCGCCGGCTGGCCCGCCTGGCTGCTGGTGGCCTGTGCCGGGACGGGCGCATTTCTGGCCTGGGAGCGGCGCTACGCCCGGGCCGGCGGTACGCCGATCCTGCTCCCGGCGCTCATCCGGTCGCGGGGGTTCGTGCTCGGCACCCTGGTCGCCATGTTCCAGTTCGGCGCGTCGGTGTCCGTGTCGCTGGTGCTGACGCTGCTCCTGCAGATGGGCCTCGGCTTCAGCCCGTTGGGCGCGGCGCTGACCGTGCTGCCCAGCGCGCTGGGGTTCGCGGTCAGTTCGGTGTTGAGCTGGCGGCTGGTCGCCCGGTACGGCCGGCGTGGCGTGGCGTGGGCGACGGTGGGATCGGTGTTCACCGTGCTGGTGACCATCCTGGTGGTGGCCGGCGTACCCCGATCGGAGATCGCCTGGGCGCTGGCCGCCACCCAACTCGCGATGGGCGTGGCCGCCGGGTTGGTCAACTCTCCCAACCAGGCGCTCACCCTGGGGTACGCGCCACCGCAGGCGGCCGGGCTCGCGGCCGGCTTCCTGCAGGTGTCGCAGCGCATCTCGGCCACCATCAGCCTGGCCGCGGTGACCGGGCTGTTCCTTCGGACGGGAGGTACGCACGGCGGGGCCCGCGACGGCGCGGTGGCCGGCCTGGTGGTCTGCCTCGGCATGTTGCTGGCCTCGGCCGGTCTCGCATTCGTCGGCACGACGCGCACAACGGCGCGTGCACCGGCCACGGAACGCCCGCGACCGTCGCCCGTCACGGTCCCGTCCGAATCACCGTGACGACAACCACCGTCGGCGCGGAGCCGAGGTGAGGACACCAGGCTCGCCGACTCGGCTCACCCGCCGGTCGCGACAGCCGCGATGGCGGCGTGTGGCCGATGAGTGCCGTCGTGGGGCCGTCGCAGGCGCTCGACCTCGGCGAAGCCAGCCCGCGTCAGTCGCTCGGAGAACTCGTCGACGGGCCAGCGATAGGCGGTCACGACCCTGTGGTCGAAGGCCGCGACCTCCTCGCCGTCGAAGAGACCGAGCACCAACGGTGCGCCCGGGGCCATGGCGCGCCGGAACTCGGCGAGCACGCCGTCGATATCGTGCGGCGGTAGGTGGATCAACGAGTACCAGGCCAGGATGCCGGCGACGGAGTGGTCGGCGACGGCGAGCGTCCGCATCGACCCGAGGTGGTACCTCCCGCCCGGGTGGGTCGCCCGCGCGTGGGCGATGAACTCGGGAACCATGTCGATACCCGTCGCGTCGACGCCCAGCGACCGAAGGTAATCGGTGATATGGCCGGGCCCGCAGCCCAGATCGAGCACCGTGCCGGGCCGGCCCGCCAGGTGCCGCCCGATGAAGGCGAGGTCGTCGGCGTGCACCTGCCGGCTCGAACCGAACAGCTCGATGTAGAGTTCCGCGACGGACGCGTACGCCTGCCGGACCTGCGCCATGCTCACCGGGCGACTGTATGGACGTTCGGATCGGCAGGGCAAGTCCGCGCCGACGCAGTGTGGCGAGTCAGGGCAACGGGACGACGTAGGAGTCGACGCGGGCGATGAGCCCGCCGCGGAACGTGAACAGGTCGTTGAAGGCGAAGCGGAACGGTCCGTGGTCGACGCTGGTGCCGTGACCCTCGCCGGTGGCGACGACGACCGGGCCGTCCTCGTGGACACGCTGGACGTCGAGTTCGGGGCTGCCGGTGAACGCCGGATTCTCGATCTCGCCGTCGAACTCCGCCTTGCCGTGGGTGGTCCGGTGGCCGTGGATGACCCACTGGATGTCGTCGGTGAGGGTCGCGAGGATTCGCGGGTGGTCGCTCGTCCGGAATCCTGCAAAGTACTCCGCGACGAGGTGGCGCTGGGTCGTCTGGGTCATCGTGTTCTCCGTCGTGGTCTGGCCTTGGCGTCGCGGTGCTGCAGGTGCGCGGCGAGGGCGTCGAGGATCGAGGCGAGCCCGTCGGCCGCTTGGGCCGTCCGCAGCTCGGCCGGAAGCCGACGCTGGTGGACCGTGAGATCCGTGCCGCTGCCGGCGGGGCGGACGTTGATGGTGGTGCGGAGGCCGGTGACGGGCTCGTCGAATACGAGTTCGTGCGGTGCGGCGACGCTCACGTAGACGAACCGGAGCCGGCGGGTCGCGCCGTCCGGCGCGCGGGTGTCGAGGGCGAACTCTCCACCGGGACGCAGGTCGACGATCACGGACCCCGGCGGCACGGTGGCGTGCGAACCGCCCCAGAACGCCGCGATGCCTGCCGGCGAGGTGAGGGCGACCCAGACGCGTTCGGGTTCCGCCGGGAGGTGGCGCTTGGCGATCAGTTCGTCGCCGCGGAGTTCTGCGCTGGCGGTCAACGGGTCGCTCCTCGATCCTCGGCGAGGTGCTGCTCAAGGGCGTCGAGCCGGTCGTCCCAGGCGCGACGCTGGTCGTCGATCCACGTGCCGAGCCGCGACAACTGGTCGACCCGGAGCCGGCAGGGGCGCCTGGTGCCCTCGCGCCGCTGCTCGACGAGGCCGCACCGCCGCAGGACGCCCACGTGGTGGGAGATCGCCTGGGGAGTCAGGTCGAACGGTGCGGCGAGTCCTCCCACCGTCGCGTCGCCCCGCGCGAGACGCATCACCAGGGCGCGACGGACGGGGTCGCCGAGGGCAGCGAAGGCCGAGTCGAGGTCCGGCCCGGGTGCGACGAGCAAGGGTGGCATGGGACCACCCTAACGCAAACACATATTTGCGCAAGCAGCTGTTTTCGGATTGCGGCCCGCCGGGCGATGACCGGTCCTACCGAGAGGTGGGACTATCGTTCTGGCGTGCACATCCGCTTTGACGTCCCCGCCGATCCCACCTACCCGGGCCGTGTGGCCGCCGCGCTCAGCAGCGATCGGCTACGCACGTACGGATATGTCGGTGCGGTGCTGGCCGCGGTCGGGGCGATCGGTCTCGCCGTCTCGCGGGGGTCCGCGTGGGGCGAGCAGATCTCGCCGCTGTGGCTGGCGATGATCATGGGTGGCCTGCTGGCGATGCTGTACTGGCCGTGGGTGCGGTGGCGCGCCCGGCGCCGCTCCGGCGGCTACGCCGTCGAGGGCCACTACGACATCACCGACGACAACATCACGATGCGCAGCGGCTCGGAGTCCGGCGGCATCGCCTGGGACGGGGTCACCCAGGTCAGGGACACTTCCGAGTTCTGGATCGTGTACGTCGGCCGGGAGCCGGCGACCGTGATCCCGCGCCGCCTGATGTCCACCGAGGACGACGAGACGCTGCGGGCCTATCTGGCCAAGCGTGGGCTGCTCCAGACTCGGTGAGCCAGCCCGCTGATGGCGCTGCCCCCGTCCTGGGCTGGCTCGACTAGGTTGGCCGGGTGGACGTTCAGGTGTTGGAGGGGTCGTTCGTCGAGGTGCCCGACGCGGGGGCCACGGGCATGGTGCGCCGTGCGTTTGGTGAGTTCGTCGGTCCTGGGGGCGAGCTGGCGTCGTACGCGTTCGGCTGGACCACCGGGTCCGATCCGCACGTGGGCCGGCTGTCGATCGGGATCGGCGTCGGCAATCCGGGCGGCGGTACTTTCCACGCGGTGGTGTTCCACCACCAGGACGGCCACGCGTTCTCGCTGACCGACGAGCCGTTCGAGCAGGTGCCGCAGGGTGGCCCGGACCTGACCGCGGAGCAGGCCCGCGCCCACGAGGACCTGCCGTTCGTGTGGTGGGTCGCCGACCACGTCATGGAACGGGACCGACGCGCGTGGTGGATGCGGCACTGGCTCCTGGGTACCCAGTGCATCCAGACCGCCGAGGTCTTCGAACGCCGCGAGCCCATCCTGCTGGTCGGCCACGACGCCGTCGACGAGCTGTGGCACCTCTTCGGCACCACGGGTGCGGACAGCGGCACCGGAAAGATCGGGCACCTCCATCACGCGGTGGACGAAGATCCCACCTTGATCGACGTACTCGACATGCCGCCCGGCCACACCGCGAAGCGCAGCCGGCCCGCGGCGCCCTGGACCCGCGACCTGCGCCACCCAGCCTGACCGTCCTCGCAGGGTCGCTCTCGGTCACGCCCCACCGGTCACCGAGCGCCCTCCAGCCTGGCTGGTTCGCCGTCCCGGCGGGTCGTGCGCGAACTCGATGGTGCCGTAACGGCGACCTGGCTACCCTGCTCGCGTTGTTGATCCCACAGTTAGGAGCCGAAATGCGCCTCGCGATGGTCGCGGTACCCGTTTCGCCGCGAGAGCACGCCGCGCACTGATCGTTTCCCGCCGGTGATCGTACCGGCGGTGCGGTGCTCCTCGCCGCGGAGCGGTTTCCCTGCCGACCGCTTCCTTCCTAGGCTCGAGGAGCTCTCTTGCGTGCCCCTGTACCCGCGCGTCTGGGCGCGGAATTCACCAAACTGTGGACCGCCTCGGCGGTATCGAACATCGGCGACGGTGTCGCCATGGCCGCCGGCCCCCTGCTGGTCGCCTCCGTCAGCGACAACCCGGCCCTCATCGCCGGCGGCGCGTTCGCCCAGCAGCTGCCCTGGCTGCTGTTCGCTCTGCTCAGCGGCGCCTACGTCGACCGGCTCGACCGGCGCCAGCTGGTCGTGGTCGTCAACCTGGTACGTGCCGCCGCCCTGGCCGGGTTGTCGGCCACCATCGCGACCGAGACCGTCACCGTGCCCGTCATCTACACGGCGCTTTTCCTCCTCGGTACCGGAGAGACCCTGGCGGACACCGCGATGGGCGCCCTACTCCCCTCGGTGGTCGCATCCGAGAAGCTGCCCAGCGCCAACGCCCGGCTCTACGCAAGCTTCACCATCGGCAACCAGTTCGTCGCCAAACCGTTGGGCGCGTGGCTGTTCGTCGTCTCCGCCGCCGTACCGTTCGGGCTCAACGCGGTCACGTTCACTGTGGCCGCAGCCCTGATCGCGGGCATCCGACCGGTTTCCGCACCGGCGCAACCCCGGCCGCGCGTCTCGCTGCGCCGTGAGATCGGCGCCGGTGTGCGGTGGCTGTGGCAGCATCCGCTGCTGCGGACCCTCGCCACCACCATGGGCCTAGCCAACATCGCGTTCGGCGCCGCGTTCGCCGTGTTCGTTCTCTACTGCCAGCAACGACTGCACCTGTCGGACATCGGCTACGGCTTCCTGCTGACCGCCTTCGCCGTCGGCGGCCTGTTCGGTACGATCGTCGCCGCTACGCTCACCCGAGCCTTCGGCAGCACCACACTGCTCCGCGCCGGCCTGGTCATCGAGATCGTCACGCACGTGACGCTGGCAATCACGACGACACCCTGGGTGGCCGCGGTCATCCTGGTCGCCTTCAGCATCCACGCCATGGTCTGGGGCATCACCGTCGCCTCCATCCGGCAGCGGACCGTGCCCGAACACCTGCGCGGTCGGGTCGGCAGCGTGTACGCGCTGCTGGACCTCGGCGGCGCCGCGCTGGGCTCTCTCCTCGGCGGCCTGTTCGCCAGCGTCTGGAAGATCACCACACCGTTCTGGATCGCCGCCGTGATGATGACTGCGGTAACCGCCCTCGCCTGGCACCGGTTACGCGAGGCAACCGCCTGACCACCGCACCCGGCCCCGAACGGCAGGAACCCGGGGCGTTCGGGCCGGGTGCGCAGGCGGCCCGCGCTCGCGGTGAGCCGGCCGAGTAGGTGCGCCCAGCCGGGTCAACGACTCAGCGGAGCGCCGCGGCGAGGTCGGCGGCGTTCTCGAAGGCGGGTGCCGCTCTCTCGGTCTCGTCCGGACCCAGCACCACGCGATCGGCGCGGGCCAGCAGCTCGGCTGCGGTCGTCGTGTCCTGCAACGTCACGGCCAGCTCGGCGCGGTAGACGAGGGCCTCCACCTGCTCGACGGGATCGTCATCGGGTCGCGGACGGGCCAGTGCGCTGTCGAGTATCCGGGCGGCCTGTGCGACGTCGCCTTTGGAGTCAGCCAACACCACAGCGTTCGCCAGGACCTTCGCCAGCCGCCCGGCGGGCGTGGTCGCCGGCCCGGCAGCAGGGGCGCCGCTTTCCGTGATGCGGATCCAGTTGCCGCCCGGGTCGATGACGCTGAACCCACCCAGCCCGTCGTTGTTCTTCCGCGCCCTCGGTCGCGTCATTCGCGGCGTTCCCGAGACCAGCACCTTGCCGTACGCGGCGCGCATGCCCGCCGCGAACTCCCGGTGCAGTTTGCTGATGTCGGGGGTCAGGACCAGGCAGGAGCCGTAGGACTGCGCCGGATCGAACCCTGCCATCTCGAAGAAGTGCAGGTTCAGGTCCTCACGCTGCAACGCCACGTGGGGATTGGGCTTGCGTTGCTGGTAGGTGGTCCGGAAGCCGAGCACCTCGTAGAACGTGCGGATGTCGTCGATGGAGGCGCAGGGCAGCAGGGGGATGGTCACCTCGTTGGCCATGCCTTCTTCCTAGGCGTTCAGGGCTGCCCACCGCACATGAAAACAGCCGATCGTCCCCCTACCGCTCAGCTGATCGACCGATGGGTCGATGCGTCCGACAAGCCCTGAGCACCTCTTGACAACGTACAACCGATTGGTTGTATATTTGTCTCGTGAGCGAGGAGAGCGAGAAGAGTGAGGACCGGGCGGACGCCCTGTTCCACGCGCTCGCCGACCGCACGCGGCGCGACATCCTGCGGCGCGTGCTGGCCGGGGAGCACTCCGTCTCCGCGCTCGCGGCGAAGTACGACATGAGCTTCGCCGCCGTACAGAAGCACGTCGCCGTGCTGGAGAGGGCCGGCCTGCTGACCAAGCGACGCAGTGGTCGCGAGCAGTTGGCCACCGGCGACGTCGCGGCGGTGCGGTCGGTGGCGTCCATGCTCACCGAGCTCGAACAGGTCTGGCGTGGCCGCATCGCCCGCATCGACCTACTCATCGCGTCCGAACCCAACCAGGAGGACTGAACCATGCCCGTGACCGACGTTCAGCAGGATCTCGACAACCTGACCCTGACCATCACCGCGGAGTTCGCCGCGCCGGTGGAGCGGGTCTGGCAGGTCTACGCCGACCCTCGCCAACTGGAAAAAGTGTGGGGACCGCCGACCTACCCGGCGACGGTGGTCGAGCACGACCTCACGCCCGGCGGCCGGGTGACCTACTACATGACCGGCCCGGAGGGCGACAAGTTCGCCGGCTACTGGCTGGTCACCGCGGTGGAGGAGCCCAGCAGCTTCTCCTTCGACGACGGCTTCGCCGATCTGGACTTCACCCCGAACCCGAACATGCCGGTCTCCAAGAACGTCTACTCCTTCACCGAACACGACGGCGGCACCCGCGCCACCTACGTGGGCCGGTACGAATCGGCCGAGGCACTCCAGCAGGTGCTGGACATGGGTGT
Source organism: Micromonospora sp. WMMD1082 (assembly GCF_029626175.1). Taxonomy (NCBI): domain Bacteria; kingdom Bacillati; phylum Actinomycetota; class Actinomycetes; order Micromonosporales; family Micromonosporaceae; genus Micromonospora; species Micromonospora sp. WMMD1082. Next base: position 7,240,895 of record NZ_JARUBM010000002.1, read on the forward strand.
CGTGGAGGGCACCTCGTCGGCGATCAACCAGATCGACGACCTGCTCGCCTCCTGACCGGCAAGCGACCGGGGCCGCTACGGCCCCGGTCAGGCCGGCTCCACCGGCGACGGTCGGGCCTCGCCGAGGTCGGTGCAGTGTGCGATCGTCGCGTCGTCCGGCCGCACCGCGTGCCGGGCCTCCGCCCGACGGACACGATGGATGATCTCGTCGGGCCCGCTCGACGCCAGCACGGCCATCACCGCTGGCCAGTCCGCAAGCCCGAACCGGTCCACGATGCGGCTGGCGCCGTTGCTGAGCAGGGCGGCCCCGGTCAGCTCGGAGATCGGGCAGCCACCGGTGAGCGCCTCGTCCGCCGCGCGGGGGTCGTCCTTGGCCACCCAGAAGCCACCCGGCCGGTTCCGGTTCGCGCGCAGGTCCCGCAGGAGCCGGCGGTACTCGTCGCCGCCCTCGGCGACCGCCTCGATCGCGGACTGGTACGACCGACTGATGACCACCTCCCGGGGGTCGGAGACGACCAGCGGCGCGGCGTCCGCCCGGTCGAGCACGACGACCGAGTCACCGAGCACCAGATACTCGACGACACCGTCGGCCACCCGCAGCATGGCCACGGTCGCCGACGGGCTGATCGGGTCGGTGACGTCGCAGGTGTCCCGGTGCGCGTCCGTCACCTCGGCGATGGCCTCGGCGAGCAGCGCCGGCAGGCTGCGGCCCCGCACGAGCGACAGCAGGCCGAGGAGACTGCCGCCCAGCCGGTAGGCGTACCAGGCCACCCCGTGCCGGCAGATCGCTTCCGCGCCGGAGAAGCCGCCGGCGCCGTCGACCAGCACCGCCGCCGTCGGTACGGCACCAGCGAAGTCCTCGTTCACCCGGCCGGGCCGCGCGGCAACGCTCGTCATCGTCACCCGCATGTCCGGCCGCCGCCCGTCCCGCCGGTCACGGCGTCGCCCCCGAGACCCCGACCACGCCCGACGGCACGTCATGCCGGATCGGCGACGGCGGTGGTCCCGGTGCCGCCCGCGACCGGGCGCGCGCCTGCTCGATGTCCGACGCGTGGGCGACCGCCCACTCGCCGAGGGCGATGATCAACGGCAGGAGCGAGCGGCCCAGGTCGGTGAGCGCGTACTCGACCCGCTCGGCCGTCGACCGACGGCTGACCAGTCCGTCACCTTCCAGCAGGCGCAGCGTCCGGGTGAGGATCCGCCTGCTCAGCCCCTGGACCGCGCGGTCGAGTTCGTTGAAGCCGTACGGGCGGTCCTGGAGCACGGCGAGGATCAGCACGCTCCACTTCTCACCGACCCGGCGCAGGATGTCGGTCGCGGCGCAGGCGTCGTGGTCGGCCGGGGTCACGGGAAGTCGCAGTACCGGTGACATCAATGTGCCTTCTTTCGCGCGAGCCGGCCGGATTCCACCATGAAGTATGCGCACAGTGGTGATCACGGGTGGGACACGCGGCATCGGCAGGGCGCTGGCCGACAAGCTCCGGCAGGGCGGAGACCGGGTCATCGCGATCGGCAGCGCCGACGCGGATCTCACGTCGATCCGACAGACCGCCGCGCTGGCGGCCCGGCTGCCCGACCGGATCGACGTGTTGATCCTGTCGGCGGGACGCTTCGACCCGCGGCGGATTCTCACCAGCGAGGGCTTCGAACAGACCTTCGCCATCGGCGTCCTCAGCCGTTACCTGCTCGCCGAACGGCTCCGCCCGGCTCTGGAACGCGCCCCGGCGCCGATCATCGTCAACCTCTGCGGCACCGGTGGAATCCCCGGCGGCCGCATCCACTGGGACGACCTGCAACTGAGCCGGGGATACCGCATGCTCACGGCCATCTTGCAGGGCACCCGCGCCAACGACCTGCTCGGGGTCGGCTTCACCGCCGCCGACGCGCAGAGTCCCATCCGGTACGTGCTGTACAACCCGATGTTCGTCAACAGCGGCATGCATCGTCAGTTCCGCCAGCCCATGCGCACCCTCATCGGCGCGGCGGCGGCCCTCTTCGGATCCGCACCGGACGTCCCGGCCACGCAGCTCGCCGCCCTGCTGGCTGAGCCGCCGGCCGCCCCACTGACCGCGCTCCGCCGTGGCACCCCGGTGCCGCTGACCCGCCCGGAGTTCGACCAGCCCACGGCCATCCGGCTCTACCAGCGTCTCGCCGACCTGACCGCCGCGTACTGAGTCGCGCGGACGGAGTCCGGCTTACCGCGGGTGGAGCCCTCCCGTTGACGGGAAGGCCCCACCTGCGGCAGCTCGTGACCTCAGGCGGAATAACCGCGGGTGGCGGCCCAGTTGGCAAGGTCGATGGTGGTCATCCAGTACGACGGGTAGGACGCGTTGGCCGAGTCGGCGATCCGCACCAGCCGACCGTCGTCCTCGTAGCCAACCACCGCGACGTAGTGTCCGCCGGGGAAGGAGTGCCAGCCCCCGTTGGTGTCGGTGGCACTGCCGGCGATGTTCACCACGACACCCCGGCCGTCGGTGATGGCCGCCACGACGTCGGCCTGGAGCTGATCCATCTGGGCCGGGGTGGCCGCGCCACCGCGAATCATCGTGGTCTGGTACGGGCTGCCCTTGACCGTGGCGTTGAGCACGCGAGTGGTGTCCGCAGCCGAGTTGGTGCCCGCGTACGTGGTGCCGAGCTGACTGGCCAGAGCGTCCTGGCTGCGCTCGATGCCAGCGGCGCTGAGCGCGTTGCGCACGGCGGCCGGGCCGCAGTAGTAGCCGTTCGTCTGGGCCTGGTACTGGTAGTCCAGCAGCTTCGACGCCGGCGGTTTCGGCGCCGCCTTCTTGCTGGTCGCGTCCGGGTCCGGCGTGGCGGAGGTGGCCTTCGGCGAGGGCGACGGAGAGGCGGCGGCGCTGGCGGGAGCCGCGCTGCTCGGCGCGGTCGACGGGGTCTGCTCGCCCCGGGCGTCACTACGGGAGACCGCCGTGTCGCCGCGCAACTCGGCGGTGGTGGTCGTGGTCTGTTCGGTGGCCGGGGTGTCCTCGGTGCCGGTGAGCAGGGCACCGGCGCCGGTCGCCAGCACGAGCGCGGCGGCCGAGGCGGCGACGATCCGGTACGGGCGTTCGGTGGCCAGCCGACGGAGCTGGCGCTGGACAGTGTGCTTCACGGAGATCCTCCACGGGGCTCAGGGGCGCACGGCGCACACGTCTCCGGCGGTCGGCGGCAGGCAGTGCCGGCGACCACCCGGGGGACGCGGATGGACCGTGCAAGGGGATGTGCCCGGGGCACCGGGCGGCGGCGATGGCCGGTATCAGCTCGCGGTCGGGCCGGCGAGCACGGGCACCGCAGTGCCGTGGAGGCGGGGGAACAGCGGGGGAATCACAACGAACTGCACGAGGTGGAAACTCCTTCCGACACCGCCGACCGGGTTAGCTGACGGATTCGGGCGGGAAGATCGCCCTACCGCGGGCCAAGGCTCGCGGATTCACCCCAGTGGTGCAGTGGGTCCCCGGTTCGTGAGATCACGATTGAGCGGGTCGGCGCGGCGTCGCCTTTTGCGATCGGTTACCGCACCGGACGCGCCGACACTACTGGCCGGTCACTGGTAAGCCAACCCCGCTTGAGCTGGCTAAACATGATCCAGCGCGGCAATTTTCGGGTAACCAGCCACTGTCGTCGCTCAATGGGATCCATGGCGTTCCGAGCGCTTTCAGGTGAGAACCGGACGGCTCGTGGACAATGCCCACGAAGATTGCTGCGGTAATCGACCCGTCTACGCGCAGTGACCGATTTCCGGGTGGCTGTGACCCGGCTCACCGAATCTTCAGCCCAACCGGGCGGGCCGCCAGCGCAGGATCGCGACCGGGTGGCCGACGGGGGCCCGGCGCGGGGCGGGAAGACGGTTCGGCCGCAGCCGCTCGGCGGCCGCGTACGCCTCCGCGGAGAGGGTACGGGCCGCTTCGGTGGCGAGTTCCGCCGCCCGCCACAACTCGCGCTCCCGCTCGGCGGCGGCCCGGTAGGCGGCGAGCCGGCTGTCGCGTACCACCCGGGCCAGGACGATCTCCTGCTCGGCCGGGTGGCGCCGGGGATCCCAGCCGGCCCGATGCGCCAGCACGTCGCTGAGCTGCCGGGCGGTCAGGTCTCCACGCCAGTGCGCGGCCATCGCGGCGCGGTGCAGCCAGCGCTCTCGGGCGGCGTACTCGGCGGGGGTGCGGGGCGTACGCGGGGTGGGCAGACCGGCGGTGCCGGCCAACCGCCGGACCGCGGACTCCGCCTCGTCGTACGCGGCCCAGGCGCGGTCCAGCTCCGCCTGGGCGACCCGCCACCCGGTACGCCGCCGGTCGGCGTTCTGGGCGGCGCCGGTCGCCGCGACCGCCACCTCACCGGCGTAGCGGCGCAGGTCGGCCGCCTCGGTCGCGGCCGGATCCTCGCCCCGGTCGGCGGGTTCGTCGGCGGGCAGGGCCGGCTCGGGGCGCGCGACCAGGGCCGTGAGCACGCCCAGCGCGAGCACGAGCAGGACCGACCAGATGGCGGCGGCCCGTGGCACCTCGATCAGGAACTGGTAGAGAACGGTCTTCTCCATGTCGGTACCTCGCGGGGAATCGGTGCGGCGACGGCGGCCGTACCGGCAGCGGATCGTCGTGGCGGGGCCACGAACACGGGGTCGGGCAGTGCGGGCGGTGCCGAACGAACGGCGGACCGGCCGCGACGTCAGGAGGCGGCGTGGGCGGTGCCGGATGGCGGACCGGCCGCGGCTTCAGGAGGCGGCGCGGGCGCGACGTCAGGACGGCGTACCGGCGCGGCTGGCGACGGTGGCGCGGGCGCCTCCGGATCGCGCGGCACGGTCGATGGGGTCAGGAGCGGGGTGGGGCGCGGGTCGCGTGGGCCCCCGCCACGACCGCCGCCGCCAGCGGCGGGATCGGTGCGGTGACCTTCGCGGGAACCGGCGGCCGCGCTGCGGCGGGCGTCGCCGGCACCGATCCCGTCACACCGCCCGGGTCGGCGTGACCAGCGGCACCGCGAACGCTCGGCGCGGCGGGGTCGACCAGCTCGTGGGGCGTGACGAGGTCCCACCCGGCGGGCGCCGGCGGCACGACGGCCTCGACCGGCGGCGGGATGGAGACCGTGGCGGTGAGCCGCTCGGCGGGTGCGGCCGGGGCGGGTGCCGCCCAGGCGCCGAGAGTGAAGGCGGCGGCGACCGCGAACCCGGTCAGCAGCCGCGCGGCCCAGCGCGCCAGCCACCACAGAGGACGGGCGGGCGCGACGTCAGGCACATCGTCACGCTACCGCCACGGCCGTCCGATCGCACCGTCACCGGGCGTGTCGCGTGCGCCGGCGCGTCGTCGCCAGCACGCGTCTACGCAGGTCACTGGCCCCTCGGGTCACTGTCCTGGATGGACGTTTCGCTCTCGGTCGGGGTACGCCGTCGGGCTCCTGTCGCCGCGCGGCGCCCGCTGTCGCGGTGCCGCGCCTCCCGGCGCACCGCCCGGCGCCGGTGGTCGTGGTGATCCGCCCCGCGCCACCCGGGGCGGGGCCAGCCGGCGCATCATCGGTTGTTCCACGAAGCGGTGCAGCAGCGCGGCCAGCGCGAGGGTGAGCAGGAGGAAGCCGATCACGGCCGGCGGACCCCACCAGCCGGGCAGACCGGTCCCCCAGTCGCCGGTGAGCCGCAGGATCGTCGTGATCACGAACACGTGCACCAGGTAGAAGGCGAAGGAGACCTCGCCGAGCCAGACCATCGGGCGCGAGCGCAGCGGCGAGCGCCGCCCGTGCACGTCGGCGTCCGCCGCCGCGGCGATGACCAGGACGTACGCCACCGACAGCAGCGCCGCCCAGAACTCGGCCCGGATCCACTGGGAGGCCGCCACCCAGGTCGCAACGAAGATCAGACTGGCCAGCGGGAGCCGAGGCCCCCGCCAGCGCCCGCGCAGCATGAGTTCGGCCGCGGCCACGCCCATCCAGAACTCCAGCGACCGGACCAGCGGAAAGACCTGGGTGAACCACCAGCGACTCTGCTCCGGCACCAGCGTCTGCCCGGGCCAGAGCGCCAGGATCAGCAGCGGCACCGCGATCACCACGGCCCACAGCATCCACGGCCGGGCCCGCCGCACCGCCGGCAGCGCCAGCGGCAGGCACAGGTAGAAGAACAGCTCGCAGGAGAGCGACCAGCTCACGTTGTTGACGCTGTAGAAGTGGCCGGGCCGGGGATCCCAGGCCTGCACCAGGAAGAGGTTCTCCAGCGCGGCCACGGGATTGATCGGATCGGCGAACCAGAGCATCGCCAGCATGGCCAGCGCCCACATCACCACGTGGTTCGGGTAGATCTTGGCGAACCGGCGCCGCCAGAACCGGCGCCGGGAGTCACCGGGCCGGGCCGACCAGACCAGCACGAACCCGCTGAGGATGAAGAAGAACTGCACCCCCGACAGGCCCAGGGTGAAGATCTCGCCGACCACCGCCTGCGGGCCGGGCTCGGCGATGATCCGCATGGTGCCGGCGTGGAAGCCGAAGACCAGCAGCGCGGCCACCCACCGCAGGCCGGTCAGCGACGGCAGTCTGCTCGCGTCGCCACGTCCGACGCCGGGAGCCTGTCGATCGGCGGCGGTGCTGGTCATCCGGGCACCCTACCCATTCGGGCACTCCGCCTCGAATTGGGCGCGTCACACCCGCGACCACGCGGGTTTCATCCGGCGGCCTCGTGGCCTACTATTCCCAGACCCGAAAGGGACACCGCCCCGTCACCTGCGGCCGATGGGGGTGAGGCGCCGGACCGGGGCATGAGGCCCCAGACGCACCGACGAAAGGCAGAGCCAGCGATGCACCAGCGGATCCTGATGCGGGCCCGGCAGGACCCGTTCGAGGTCAACTCCCCGGAGGAGACGTTCGACCGGAACCTGATCGGTGACAACGTGGGCAACCTCGTGTTCAGCCACGCCGCACACAAGCTGCTGGGTACCGCCACCGCCAAGGTCACCTCCAACCGCTTCACGATCAATGCCCGCGCGGCGGACCGGATCAACGAGCAGTACGACGTGTTCGTCGTGCCGCTGGCCAACGCCTTCCGGCGCAGCTACGCGCACCGACTCGACGCGATGAGCGCGCTCATCGAGCGGCTCAAGATCCCAGTCGTGGTGCTCGGGGTGGGCGCGCAGACCAACGTCGACGGCGACCGGGAATACATGCGGCCGATCGACGAGCCGGTCACCCGCTTCTGCCGCGCCGTCCTCGACCGCTCACACAGCATCGGCGTCCGCGGCGAGATCACCGCCGACTATCTGCGTACGCTCGGCTTCTCCGATGTCGACGTGATCGGCTGCCCTTCGATGTTCCTGCACGGCGACACCCTGCCGGTGGAGAAGCGCAAGCCCGCCATCGGGCCGGACGACCGGATCGCACTGACCGTCTCGCCGTACGTGAAGTCGATGGCGAAGATCATTGAGGCGCACCACCGGCTCTATCCCAACCTGCGCTACATCCCGCAGGATCTCAAGACGCTGGGCACCCTACTCTTCGGCGATGCGCCGGAGGACCGGGGCAAGACCAGCAAGATCCCGATCCACACCTCGCACCCGCTCTTCACCGAGGACAAGGTGCGGATGTTCGTCGACCCGTGGACCTGGATCGACTACCTGACCGGCTTCGACTTCAACTTCGGCACCCGCATTCACGGCACCATCGTCTCGCTGCTGGCCGGCACGCCCGGCTACCTGTTCGCCCACGACTCCCGCACCCTGGAGTTGGCGCGGTACTTCGAGATCCCGCACCGGATGATGCGGGACGTGCCGGCGGACGTCGACGCCGCACAGCTCTACGCCGAGGCCGACTACACCGGGATGGTCACCGGTCACAAGGCGCGGTTCGAGACGATGCTGGCCTTCCTCGCCAAGCACGACCTGGGCAACTCCTTCGCCGACGGGGACAGCCCGGCGATCTTCGACGCCCAGGTCCGCGCCACCACCTTCCCACCGGTCGTCCGGCCGGCGCTGGCCACCGCGCCCGAGACGCTGGTACAGCGCATCCAGTGGCTGCGCGACCGGGAGGCCACGTTCCGCGAGCAGGCCGTGTCCCAGAGCCAGTCGGTACGCACGGAGCGGATCCGTACCCGGATCAAGAAGGCCGTCCCCGCACCGGTACGCCGCATGCTGAACCGTTAACCCGGCGCTGACCGGCTGTTCAATCACTTAACCGTCGCCGGTCACGTCAGGTTCCAGGCCCGTCCACCCGGTCGGTCGAGGGTAGCGGCGTGGTCATTGAGCAGACGCCAGCGCCGCTGCTGAGCATCGTCGTGCCGGTGTACGGCGTCGAGGCGTACCTGCGGCAGTGTCTGGACTCGATCCACAGCGACATCCCGGCCGGTGAGGTGGCCTCGGTGGAGGTCGTCGCCGTCGACGACGCCTCGCCGGACCGGTGCGGTGAGCTGCTGCGCGGGTACGCCGCCGAGCACCCCGGGGTGCGGGTGCTGCACCTGGAGAGCAACGTCGGCCTCGGGCCGGCCCGCAACGCGGGCCTGGACGTGGCCACCGGGCGGTACGTGTGGTTCGTCGACAGCGACGACTGGCTGCCACCGGGCACGATCGCGGCCGTGCTGGAGCGGCTGCGCGCCGACCGCCCGGACGTGATGATGGTCGACCACCTGCGGGTGCACGAGGGCGGGCGCCGGGAGGTGGACGCCAGCAGCCGGTTGCTGCGCGGGGCCACCGGCGTGGTGCGGCTGACCGACCGCTCGCAGCTGCTGCGGGTGCAGCACACCGCCTGGAACAAGGTGGTACGCCGGGAGTTCATGGCCGAACTCGGCCTGCGCTTCCACCCCGGCTGGTACGAGGACATCCCGTTCAGCCATCCGCTGCTGATCGGCGCCGAGCGGATCTCCGTGCTCGACCGGGTCTGCTACCTGTACCGCCAGGGCCGTCAGGGAGCCATCACCTCCACGCGCAGCGGCCGGCACTTCGACTCCTTCGCGCAGTACGACCGGCTGTTCGCCTGGCTGCGCCAGCGGCACCCCGACGGGCGCTGGCACGCTGAGCTGTTCGCGCTGATGGTGAACCACTTCCTGGTGGTGGTGGGCAACGACGACCGGCTGCACCCGCACCTGCGCAAGGGCTTCTTCCGCCGGGCGGCGGCGCACTACCGCAGGTACCTGCCGAGCGGCGGCTATCCTCGCCCGGGCGGGGTGGCCGGGCTCAAGCACCGGCTGGTCGGCCGGAACAACTACCTGGCCTACGCGGCGCTGCGGCGGACCCACCGGGCCACGGCCCGGCTCCGTTCCCCGGCCACGCCGGCCAGCCCGGCCACGCCGACCGCCCCGACCGACTCGACCCCGCCGGCATCCCCGACCGACTCGGCCCTGCCGGCATCCCCGGCTGACTCGGCCGCCCCGGGCGCCGCATCGACCCCGACGACCGGTGCCGGCACCGAGCCGGACACCACGCACCACAGGCTGGTGCAGACACACGGAAACGGATCGCAATGACGACGCTGAAGATCGGCCCACACCTGGTCGGCGCCGGGGAGCGCCCCTTCGTGGTGGCCGAGATGTCCGGTAACCACAACGGTGACCTGGGGCGCGCCCTGGCCATCGTGGACGCGGTGGCGGCCAGTGGTGCGCACGCGCTGAAGCTCCAGACGTACCGGCCGGACACGATCACCATCGACGCCGACACCCCGGCCTTCCGCATCTCCGGCGGGCACGAGCTGTGGGGCGGGCAGAACCTCTACCAGCTCTACGAGCGCGCCCACACGCCGTACGAGTGGCACGGGCCGATCTTCGAGCGCGCCCGCGATCGGGGGCTGACGGTCTTCTCCTCCCCGTTCGACGCCACGGCGGTGCGGCTGCTGGAGGAGCTGGGCGCGCCGGCGTACAAGATCGCTTCGTCGGAGCTGGTCGACCTGCCGCTGATCGGCCTGGTCGCCGCCACTGGCAAGCCGATGATCATCTCCACCGGGATGGCCACGCTGGCCGAGATCGACGCCGCCGTACGCACCGCGCGCGACGGCGGTGCGGGCAGGATCGTGCTGCTCGCCTGCACCGCCTCCTACCCGGCGCCGCCCGCCGACAGCAACCTGCGCCGCATTCCGGTGCTGTCCGAGGCGTTCGGCGTGCCGGTCGGCCTCTCCGACCACACCCCGGGCATCGGCGTGCCGGTCGCCTCGGTGGCGCTCGGCGCCTGCTTCATCGAGAAGCACGTCACGCTGGACCGCGCCGACGGCGGCGTGGACTCCGACTTCTCCCTGAACCCCGCCGAGCTGGCGGCCCTGGTGGTCGAGTCGGAGCGGGCGTACGCGGCGCTCGGCGGCACGGCCGTCGGGCCGACCCCGGCCGAGCAGGAGGGCCTGCGCTTCCGGCGCTCGCTCTACGTGGTGGCGGACGTGCGGGCCGGCGACGAGGTCACCGCACACAACGTCCGGTCGATCCGCCCCGCCGGCGGCCTCCCCCCGGTCGAGATCACCCGCGTGCTCGGCCGCCGTTTCACCACCGACGTCCCCCGCGGCACCCCCCTCACCTGGAACCTGATCTAAACCCACCCCACCCCGCCAGGTTGATCATGAAGTCGGGCGGGAGTGAGGGGTGGGTGGGTGGGGTCAGGGCGGGTCAGGGTGGGGTGGGGGCGAAGGCGACGGTTATCACGAGGTTGGTCAGGGGCAGGGTGCGCCATAGCCAGACGGTGCCGGGTGGCACCTCCAGGCCGTGCCGCTGCCACCAGATCGCCACCGGGACGTCGGCGAGCTTGGCCAGGCACTCGACGCGGGTCCACCGGGCCCAGAAGTCCGTGGCGCCGAACCGGCGAACCAGCGCGGTGGGCAGCGGGGCGTCGGCACGCTCGGCGTCTACCGCGACCCGCCAGCCGGGCACCGGCGGCGCGTACCAGCCGACGCAGCGCCCGTCGCCGAGGTGACTGCGGGTGACCGCGCCGCCGGAATCGGCCACCGGCGCCACCCGCAGGTGTCGTGGTGCGCCGGCGAGCAGGACCGGCACCCGTTGTCCCGCGCCAGCGTCGGCGCGGGACAACCGGGGCGGGGTGTCAGATCGAGGCGGCACCGTCGACCACGATGACCTGGCCGTTGATGTTCGTCTGGTCGCGCAGCAGCATCCGCACCACCGGCACGACCTCGTCCGGCTCGGTCAGGTGACCGGTCGGGGTGCGGCGCACGATCTGGTCCAGCTGGGTCTGGCCGAGCACCGCCGACATCTCCGAGGCGAAGAAGCCCGGCGCGACGGCGTTGACCAGCACCCGCCCGCCCAGCTCGCGGGCCAGCGACCGGGTCGCCGCGTCCATCCCGCCCTTGGTGGCGGAGTACGCGACCAGGCCCGGAAACCCGCGCTGCGCACAGATCGAGGTGATGTTGACGATCCGGCCCCGGCGGCCCTGGCCCAGCATTCGCCGTACGGTCAGCCGGGTGAGCTGCAACGGCGCGGTCAGGTTGGTCTCGATGATCCGGGCGATGTCGCCGGTGGCCGTGTGCACGTGCAGCGAGTCCTGCCCGACGGCCGCGTTGTTCACCACACCGTCGATCGGCCCGAGCCGCTCCTCCGCCGCCCGGACGAACGCCTGCGCGGCGGCGAGGTCGGTGACGTCGACCGAGCCGACGTGCGCCCGCTCCGGATGGGCGTCGGCGAGCTTGGCCAGCTCGGGGGTGACGGTACGGGCGAAGGCGGCCACCTTCAGGCCCATGTCGAGCAGGTCGGTGACGATGGCCAGGCCGAGGCCGCGTGATCCGCCGGAGACGAGCACCACGGAGGACGGCGGGACGGGCGGCGGAGGGGTGACGGGGTCAGACATCGCTCTTCAGGGTCTCCTTGACGGGAATCTCGGTCAGTAGGCGGATCCGGCGCGGCACCGCGTACTCGGGCAACCGGTCGGCGCACCAGCGCACCAGCGCCGCCTCGTCGAGCGCCGTGCCGTCGAGCGCCGGCTGCGGCCGCTGCTGCGGGTCGGTCGGCGTCGCGGCCGCACCGGAGACGGTCGGCACCACGTCGGCGACGACCATGTGGCCGAGCAGCGGGGCACGGCGGCCGGTGACCCGCGCCCAGGCCACTCCCGGGTGGGCGGTCAGCACGTCGCGGACTCCCCCGGCGGACACCTTGCTCCCGCCGACGTTGATCTCGTCGGCGTCGAGGCGCCCGCTGATCAGCACCCGGTCGCCGACCAGCTGCGCCCGGTCGCCGGTGCGGACCGGGCCGTCCAGCCCGGCACCGTGGTACGGCGAGGTGATGACCAGCTCCCCGTCGCGTACCCCGATGGCGGGACGGCCGGGCGCCGCCCGGTCCAGCCACTCGACCGGGAACCCGGCCCGTCCGTCGTGCACCACGATCGCCGCACCGACCTCGGAGGAGGCGTAGATCCAGGAGATCCGGGCGGCCGGGAACATCTCCCGCAGTCGGTCCAGGATCGCCTGGTCCACCGGTTCGCCGCCGAGGGTCACCTGGCGCAGCGGCACCCGGGCGAGGGCGGCCGGGTCGCGGTGCAGGGCCCGCCGCCAGAAGGTGGGCGTACCGGAGGCGGCATCCACGCCGTGCTCGGCGGCCAGCGCCGGCCAGTCGTCCAGCTGCTCCGGCTCGACCACCACCAGGTGCTGCCCCGCCTGGGTCAGCGAGAGCGTCACCACCTGCCACCAGGCGTACGTGCCGGGGGCGTACGGGCAGAGCCAGGTGCGTCCGGGCTGCTGGCCACGGACGGTGGTCAGCGATTCGAGGGTGTGCCCGACCCGCTTGGGCCGGCCGGTGGAGCCGGAGGTCAGCAGCCACAGGCGGCCGGGTTCGGCCGGACGCGCCCGGGTCGGCGCGGTCTCCCCGCCCACCTCGGCGCCGAGGTCGGTGACGACGAACCCGGCGTCGCGCAGCTCCGCCCGCATCGCCGGGTCGACCCGGCCGGCCGCGCTGATCAGCAGCTCGGTGCCGTGCACGGCGTGCTGGCGGGCGGCGGCGAGCGCGTACCGGGCCGAGTGGGCGAGCGCCGCGGCGGGCGCGGGCAGGGTCAGCTGCGGCAGGTCGCGCCAGGTCAGCGTCGCACCGTCGACGACGATCCGGTTGTCCGCGCCGGCCGGGTGGGCGGCGGCCGGCGGGGCGGTCTCCACGCTCACTGGTGCTGCAGCTCGACGAGGAAGTCCAGCACGTCGCCGACGGTGGCGATCCGGCGCAGCCCGGGAGCGTCGAAGTTCAGCTCCTCCCCCGTCTCGTCCTCGACCCGCAGCGCCAACTCGGAGAAGTCCAGCGACCGGAAGCCGACCTCCCGCAGATCGGCGGCATCGTCGGCGGGCAACACCTTGCCCTGGTTCTTGAGAACCTGGCCCATGAGGTCGCGAATCTGCGCACGACTCAATTCCTTCATGCGGCGGAGTGTACAGCCAGGTGAATCGTGATTAGGGTGCCCGGTGACCAGGTAAACGAAGCGGAAAGCGAGCGGTACGTGCTGCGTGACGCCATCGAGGATGACGTTAACCTGATGTTGTCCTGGCGTAATCAGGACATCAACCGGCAGGTCAGCAAGACCAGCCATGTCATCACTCCCGAGGAGCACGGACGCTGGTGGTCGGCGGTGCGTGCCGACCCCACCCGCCAGGTGCTGACCTACCTGCGCGACGGGGTGCCCAGCGGCGTGGTCACCTTCTTCGACCTGCGCTTGGACGGGCCGCGTACCGGTTCGTGGGGCTTCTATCTGGACGGCGACGGGTTGGCCGAGCGGGGTGAGACGCTGCCCGCCTGGCTGGAGGTCATGCGGGAGGCGGTGGACCACGCCTTCGACGTGCTGGCACTGGAACGACTCGACGGTGAGGTGCTCGCCCACAACACCGTGGTGCGCCAGATGAACCGACGGTTCCGTTTTGTCGAGGGCCCCGGCCGCCAGGAGACGCACGACGGCCGGGAAATCACCGTCATCCCCATTTCGCTGGAGCGCGCCAGCCGCCGCGTTCGCTGATTATTCCGTTTCTGTGCACGCATTGTTCACGCAACCGGCCCGATCGCGCGACTCGATGATCCGCCGTCACCCGCGCCGCCAGGCGGCCCATTTCCGCTCCGGGTCCCCGCCGAGGCGGACGAAGCCGTGGCGGGCACCGTCCCAGTCGCCGCGCTCGCCGGGCGCCCAGCGCGCGAAGACCACCTGGGCCGTGGCCGGCGGCCGGTCGGTGAACCAGGGCACCTCGGTCCAGGTGACCTGGTGGCTGAGGTTGTACCGCAGTTGGTAGGGCACGCCGGTGGCGGCGGCGACCCGGTCGGCGGGGCCGATCCCGAGGTCGGCCACGCTGGGCGTGGGTGTGCCGGCGACCGCCAGCGGACGGATCAGCCGCTGCACGATCGCCTGCATGGTCGCCACGTTGGCCACGACCAGCGCCGTGAGCACGACCGCGAGCAGACCCACCCGCGCCCGCCGGTGCCGGGCCGCGAGCACGACCACGAACAGCAGGCAACCGGCGATCCCGATCGCGGCACCGACCAGCGGCCGCAGCTGTTCCCCACCACCGGTCAGGACCGCCAGATCCGGCGCGCTGAACCCGCCGTAGCGCAACTCCGCGCCGCGCGCCGCCGCACGTGCCAGGCGTACGTGGATCAGGGCGCCGCCGGCAGCGAGCAGCACCACCGTCACGGCGGCACGACGCAGCAACGACCGGTACGCCGTGCCGAACAGCAGCCCGACGCCGACCAGCAACCAGAACGGGGCGAGCATCTGCACGTACCGGGCGTAGATGGCGTCCGGCACCCGGTCCGGGACACCCGCGAGGACGACCTCCGCGCCGACGGCGACCCCGACGGTGGTCAGCAGCGCCACCCCGAGGGTCCACCTGGCGGCCTCGGCGCCCCCGCGACACAGCCGCGTCACGGCCTCGACACCGGCCAGCCCGGCCAACCCGAAGGTGATCACCATCAGGTACCACAGCTGGGTGCCGGTGGACGCCAGCACCTGCGACAGCCCCCGGCCGGAGGTGACGGCCCGCAGGGCATTGCCGTCGGCGGGGCTGCCGAGCAGCTGGATCGTGTCGCCGAGCAGCCGCACCCCGACCTCGTTGCCCACCGCCGCGGCCAGCACCGGCAGCGTCGCCGCCAGCATCCCGGCCGGGGCCAGCCGGCGACGCACGACCAGGGCCAGCGTCAACGCGGCGTACGCGGCGACGACCACCACCCCGCGCGAGTGCACCAGGTGGCAGGCGCCGGCGAGCGCGCCCCCCACCGCCACCGCGACCGGGCCGGGCCGCTCGATCACCCGGTGCACGGCCAGCAGCCAGGCCAGCAGCAGCGGGGCCAGCACCGCGTCGGTCATCGCCACCGTGGCGTGGTAGGCCGCCGCCGGCAGCGTCGCCGCCGCGACGGCCGCCACCAGGGCCGGTCCGGGCCGTAGCCCCAGCAGCCGGCGGCCGAGCAGGTACGCCAGCGGCAGGACGGTCGCGTTCACCGCCGCGTTGATCAGCCGTACGAGCAGGTAGCTGTCGACGAAGTCCCGGTCGCCCAGGAAGGCCGGCGCGATCAGCAACGGGTAGCCGATCCGGCGCAGCGTCTCGTTCTCGCTGCTGAAGCCGCCGGGACCGCCGGCCAGGGCACGGGCGGTGAACAGGTAGCTGTCCTCGTCGGTGTGCGCGAACGGCATGCCGGCGTGACGGGCCAGCCAGATCCGCCAGGCCACCCCGAGCAGCCAACCGCATCCGAGCAGCACCGGAAGCAGCCACCGCCGGCGGGCCGGCCCCGCCGGCCCACCCGCGTCCCCGACCCGGGCCACCTCGGCCGCCACGACCATCGTTTCCCTCCACCCCACGGGACCGGGCCGGCCGGCCGCCGTGCGGCCGTGGCCACGCTGCCCGGTCGGGTCGGAACCCTAGCGGCCCGGTCGGCACAGCGGGGCGGGCGCGCCCCGCCGACGGGACGTGTTCGCCTACCGGGTGCCCGCCATTCACCGCCTCACGGCATGCGGTTAACCGCAGGGCGTGGGCCTGTTAACCCGCCGGGTCTAGCGTTCCCACCCGGCCGGCCGGCCCAGGCCCGCCGGGTAACCGACTGAACACGGGAGCACCAGTTGAGCGAGCTGAACGGATCGTCCATCCTCGTCACCGGGGGAACAGGTTCCTTCGGCAGGACCTTCCTGCGGCACCTCCTCGCCGAGACCGATCCGGCCCGGGTGGTGGTCTTCTCCCGTGACGAGCTCAAGCAGTACGAGCTGCGCCAGCAGCTCGGCGACGACCCCCGGCTGCGCTGGTTCATCGGCGACATCCGGGACCGGCACCGGCTGACCCGGGCCATGCACGGGGTCGACCACGTCGTGCACGCCGCCGCCCTCAAGCAGGTCGACACGGCCGAGTACAACCCCTCGGAGTTCATCGCCACCAACATCACCGGCTCCCAGCACGTCGTGGACGCGGCGATCGAGGCCGGGGTGAAGAAGGTCGTCGCCCTCTCCACCGACAAGGCGTCCAGCCCGATCAACCTCTACGGCGCGACCAAGCTGGTCGGCGACAAGCTGTTCATCTCGGCCAACCACTACGCGGCCCATCACCCGACCCGGTTCGCGGTGGTGCGCTACGGCAACGTGGTCGGCAGCCGCGGTTCGGTGGTGCCGCTGTTCCGCCGGCTCGCCGCCGAGGGCAAGAGCCTGCCGATCACGGACAAGCGGATGACCCGCTTCTGGATCACGCTGGAGCAGGCCGTGCAGTTCGTCATCGACTCGTTCGACCAGATGCAGGGCGGCGAGCTGTTCGTGCCGCGCATCCCCAGCATGCGCATCCTCGACCTGGTCGAGGCGGTCGCCCCGGACGCCACCACGCACGAGATCGGCATCCGGCCGGGCGAGAAGCTGCACGAGGAGATGATCGCCCCCGACGACAGCCGGCGGACGCTGATCGCCGAGGACCGCTTCATCGTGCAGCCGACCATCGCCACCTGGGGCTACCAGCCGCCGGCCGGCTGCGAGCCGGTGCCGGACGGCTTCGCGTACCAGTCGGACTCCAACGACGAGTGGCTCACCGTGCCGCAACTGCGCACGATGCTCGGCATCGCGGCATGAGCGAGCACAGCGGAGTGCCGGCATGAGTTCCATGCTCCCGTACGGCCGCCAGTCGGTGACCGAGGACGACGTCGCCGCGGTGGTTTCCGTGCTGCGCGGCGACTGGCTCACCACCGGCCCGGAGGTCGCCGCCTTCGAGGCGGAGCTGTCCGCCTGGGCCGGCGGCGCCGGGGTGGCCACGGTCTCCAACGGCACGGCGGCGCTGCACGTGGCGTACGCGGCGGCCGGCGTCGGCCCGGGCGACGAGGTGATCGTGCCGCCGATGACGTTCGTGGCCACCGCCAGCAGCGCCGTGGCGCTCGGGGCCACCGTCGTCTTCGCCGACGTGACGGAGGAGACCTTCACCCTCGACCCGGCGGCGGTGGCCGCGGCGACCACCGAGCGGACGAAGGTCGTCGCCGCGGTGGACTACGCCGGCCACCCGGCCGACTACGACGCACTGCGCGCCGCGCTCGACGGCAGCGACGCGTTGCTGCTCGCCGACGCCGCCCACTCGATCGGGGCCACCTACCGGGGCCGGCCGGTCGGCTCGCTGGCCGATCTGACCACGTTCTCGTTCTTTCCCACCAAGAACCTGACCACCGCCGAGGGCGGTGCGGTCGCCACCACCGACCCGGAGCTGCTCACCCGGGCCCGCCGGTTCCGCAACATCGGGCTGGTCCGGGAGCCCGCCGAGTGGCGCTGGCCGGACGAGGGCGGCTGGCACCAGGAGGTGCACGAGTTCGGGCTGAACTACCGGCTGCCCGACGTGCTCTGCGCGCTCGGCCGCAGCCAGTTGCGCCGCCTCGGTGACTTCCTCGCCCGCCGGGCCGAGCTGGTCGCCCGCTACGACGAGGCGCTGGCGGACCTGCCCGGCGTGCTGACCCCGGGCCGGCGGGACTGGGCGGCGCCGGCCTGGCACCTGTACCCGATCCGGGTGCTCGACGGCCGCCGCCGCGAGATCTACGACCGGATGCGCGCCGCCGGTATCGGGGTCCAGGTCAACTACATCCCCGCGCACTGGCACCCGGCCTTCGCCGACCTCGGCTACCGGCGCGGCAGTTGTCCCGTATCGGAGGCCTTCTACGCCCAACAACTCTCGCTGCCCCTCTACCCTGGACTACGCGACGCCGACCAGGACCGCGTCATCGACGCGCTGGCCGCGGCCCTGCGCGGCGCCTCGGTTCGCTCCGCCGCCTGAGGGGACGCCCGTGCACCACGCGAACCACTTCTACGGCCACGCCCACGTGCTGGCCCGCTACGCGGGGTTGGGCGACGGGCACCCGCCCCGGATCAACGGCTACGTCCAGCACGGCTGGAACATCGGCGACGGTCTCGCGCCCGGCCACCCGTACGCCGCGCGCACGCCGAGCCTGCTCTGGTCGGAGCAGACCCGGCGGCGGGCCTGGTCGGTCGGACGGCGCAACGTCACCGTGATCGGGGCCCCGTTCGTCTACCTGCAGGCTTTGCGCGGAGCGGAGGGTCCGCCGCCGCGCCGGGAGGGCACCATCTGGTACCCGTTCCACGGCTGGGAGGGCCAGCACGTCAAGGGCGACCACCGGGGGCTGATCGCCCGGATCCGGGACACCGAACCCGGCCCGGTCACCGTCTGCCTCTACTGGCACGAGCACCGGATGCGCCGGGTCCGCCGGCTCTACGAGAACGCCGGCTTCCGGGTCATCTGCCACGGCTACCGGGGGCACTGGTGGTCCGACACCGACCCGGCGTTCCTGGACCGCCAGCTCGCCGAGCTGCGCCGGCATGCCCGGGTCGCCTCCAACCGGCTGACCAGCGCCATCTTCTACGGCATCGCCGCCGGCTGCGAGCCCGCGGTGTACGGCAACCCGATGGTGCTGGCCGACGAGGACCCGACGTTCGGCGGCACCGCCCGGATCCGCCGGCAGTGGCCCGAGCTGCACGGCGAGCAGGTGCACCAGCCGACCGCCGTCGAGATCGCCCGCGCCGAGCTGGGCACCGACCACCGCTACCCGCCCGCCGCGCTGCGGGAGCTGCTGGGTTGGGCGTACCCGCAGAAGGAGACGACGTGACAACCGAGACGGTGCCGGCGGTGGCGCTGCCCGGCGGCGAGATGCTCGCCTGGTCCGACCAGCGCGACGGGGCCGGCAACGGGCCGCTCGCGGCGCTGGCGGCGCACCTGGTGCCGGACGGCGCCCGGGTGCTGCTGGCCGGGCCGCACGACCCGGCGCTGCTCGACGCGCTGGCCCACGCCCGGCTCACCTGTTTGCTGCGCGGCTACCCGGACGCGGCGGCGATCGCCGGTCGGGTGGACCGGGTGCTGGTGGCCGGCCCGCACGGCCTGCCCCCCGGCGAGGAGTACGACGTGGTGATCGCCGGCGCCGGGCTGGACGCCGTCGAATCGGTGGAGGGCGCCCGGCTGGGCTGGGACGGCCTGCTGGCCCGCCTGGTGGCGGCCGTGCGGCCCGGCGGCGACCTGCTGCTGCGGGTGGACAACCCACTCGGCGTGCACCGGCTGGTCGCCGCCTCCGGCTGGTACGCCGGTCGGGGCGACGCCGAGTGGACGGTCGGCGGGGTGCTCGACGCGGCCCGCCCCGCCAACCTGGAGCAGGCGCGCGCCCGGCTGGCCGCCGTCGGGATGCGGGCCGGCACCGGCTACGCCGCGTACCCGCGTCCGGAGCTGACCACCGCGCTGCTCGCGGTCGACCAGCTGTCCCGGCGGACCACCTCCGGGCTGTTCGACGCGGTCCTGCACGACGCCTGCACCGAGGGGTTCACCGGCCAGTTCGTGCTCGCCGATCCGGCCCGGTTGGCCGTGGACGCGCTGCACGCCGGCCGCGCCGCCGACCTGGCCCCGTCCTGGCTGGTGCACGCCCGCCGGCCGGCCGCCACCGAGGTGGCCGACGACATGCCGACCACCGGCTCGCCCGTCACCGGCCCCTCGGCAACCGCCGGGGTGGCCGGCGACCCGGCAGCCGGGGACGCGCTGCCGGTGGCGCTGGTGCGGGCCGGCGGACCGGGCAGCGACGTCGTCGAGGTGCGCGACGGGCCGCAGGGCTGGCACTGGCACCGCACCGACGGCGACCGTCGTACCGGGCCGGTGCCCGCGCCGTACGCCAGCCGGGAGGCCGCCTACCGCGACCCGGAGGCACCGCACGGGCCGGTGCCCGACGGGCGCCTGCTGCGCAGCCTGCTGCTCGACGGCTGCCTGCGCCGCGACACCGTCCTGCTGCGCCGGCTGCTGCGCGGGTACGCCGACTGGCTCGCCGGCCAGGCCGAGCAGGGCCGGCTCACCGGCGCGGTGGCGCTGGCCGGGGCGGACAACCTGGTCGTCGCCGGTGACCGCTACGCGGTGCTCGACCCGACCTGGCGGGCCGACGCCCCGTTACCGGTCGACGTGGTGCTGGCCCGGACCCTGTGGCGCTTCGCCACCGAACTGCTCACCGGCGGGTACGCCCACCCGTGGGTCTCCACCCTGGACGTCGCGGGGCTGACCGTGGTGCTCGGCGGAGTCGCCGGGCGAGACTTCGACCGGGAGGTCGTCGACGCGGCGGTGGAGACGGAGGCCGCGGTGGGTGCCGCGCGGCGCGGGCTGGACGCGGCCGGGCGGATCGACCTCGACACCGAACTGCGCGCGGTCACGCCGACCGACCCACCGCCCGGCCCCCACAGCTACCAGCAGCTACGCGAGGCGTGGCGGCGCCAGCGGGACGAGAACACCCGGCTGAGCGCGCTGCTCAAGTGGACCGAGGACCTACTCACCTCGCGCGAGCGCGCCCTGCGCCGAGCCGAGGCGAAGATCAATCTGCTCAGCGGCTCGCTGAGCTACAAGGTCGGCCGGCTCGCCATCACCCCGGCCCGGATGGCCAGCCGGGGTGCCCGGGCCGCCAAGCGCCGGGCCCGCGCGGCGATCACCGCCCGCCGACAGGAGCACCCGAAGCAGGAGGATCGGACGTGACCGAGCGAATCGTCGGGATCGTGCAGGCCCGGATGGGATCGTCCCGGCTGCCCGGCAAGGTGCTGCGGCCCCTGGCCGGGCGCAGCGTGCTCGGGCGGGTGGTCCGGGCCGCCCAGGACAGCGGCGTGCTCGCCGACCTGGTGGTGGCGACCAGCACCGATGCCACCGACGACGCGGTCGTCGCCGAGTGCGACCGGCTCGGGGTCGCCTGGCACCGGGGTCCGGTCGACGACGTGCTGACCCGCTACGTCGGCGCGCTCGACACCCACCCGGCCGACGCGGTCATGCGGTTCACGGCCGACTGCCCGCTGCTGGACCCGGAGATCGTCACGCTGGTCGCCTCGGTGTACCGCGCTGTGCCGGGGCTGGACTACGCCAACACGTCGATCGCCCGTACCCTGCCGCGCGGGCTGGACGTCGAGATCATCCGGGCGGCCGCCCTGCGTACCGTGGACCGGCTCGCCACCGACCACCACCGGGTGCACGTCACCTCGTACGCGTACGCCCACCCGGAGCTGTTCCGGGTGCTCGGCGTGACCGTCACGCCGGACCGCTCGCACCTGCGACTCACCCTGGACACCGAGCGTGACTGGGAACTGGTCAACGCGGTGGTCGACCACTTCGGCGACGTCAGCGTGCCGCTGGCCAA
Organism: Micromonospora sp. WMMD1082; assembly: GCF_029626175.1. Taxonomy (NCBI): domain Bacteria; kingdom Bacillati; phylum Actinomycetota; class Actinomycetes; order Micromonosporales; family Micromonosporaceae; genus Micromonospora; species Micromonospora sp. WMMD1082. The sequence continues at coordinate 7,262,379 of NZ_JARUBM010000002.1, forward strand.
ACTCGCCGACTGGCTCGACGGACAGCCGGGGCTGCGCGCGCTCAACGCCGACGTGCGGCAGAAGCAGTTGGAGGAATGCTGAGCACGGTACGCGTCGGACTGCGCTGCGACGCCGGGCCGCTACGCGGCGTCGGGCATCTGGTCCGCTGTCTCGCCCTCGGCGAGGAGTTCCTGGCCCGGGGCGCCTCGGTCGAGGTCTTCGGGACGGTGGCCGGTGTCGACTGGGCGACCGGGCAGCTCGCCGCCCGGGGCCTGCCGCTGCACCCCGGCCCGGACACCCCGGCGGGGCTGGTCGAGGCGGCCCGCCGGCACCGGCTGGACGTGCTGGTCCTCGACTCGTACGAGCTGGATCCGGCCGCGGCCGGCGCGCTGCGCGCCGCGGGCGTACTGACCCTGACCATCGTCGACGGCGACACCCGGGGGCAGGACGCCGACCTCTACCTCGACCAGAACTTCGGCACCGACCTGGCGGTGCCGGCGCGCCGGCTGCTGGCCGGCAGCGGGTACGCCCTGCTGCGCGACGGCGTACTGGCCGCCCGGCCGGCGACCGCCCGGCCGGCGGTGGAGGTGGACCGCCCCTCGGTGCTGGCCTTCTTCGGCGGCACCGACGCGGCCGGCGCGGCACCGCTGCTGACCGAGATACTGCTGTCGACCGGCCGGCCGATGGAACTCACGGTCGTCGCCGGCCGGCCCGAGGTGGCCGCCCGGCTGGCCCGGCTGGCACCGGGGCCCGGGCAGGCGCTGCTGCCGGTGCCCCCCACCGGCACGCTGCCGGCCCTGATCGCCGCCGCCGACCTGGTGGTCAGCGCGGCCGGCACGTCGACCTGGGAACTGTGCTGCCTCGGTGCGCCCTCGGCGCTGGTCTGCGTGGTGGACAACCAGCGCGAGTCGTACCACCGCGTGGTGGCGGCCGGGCTGGTCGCCGGGCTCGGTGAGCTGCCCGCGCTCGCCGCCGACGGTGCCGCCGGCGCCGCCGCCCGGCGCGTCCTCGACGGGCTGTTGGGCAGCGGGGCACAGCGGGCGGCGCTGTCCGCGCGGGCCTGGGCGGCGGTGGACGGGCGCGGCCGGCAACGAGTGGTCGACGCGGTGCTCGACGCGCTCACCCACCAGCAGGTCGCCTAGGGCCGGTGTCGAAGTCCTCGGTCGAGCCGAGGCGGAGTCCAGACGGCGGCCGGCAAGGCGGAGATGGGTCCGGATACAACACCGGTATCCGGACCCATCTCCAACGCCGCCGGTCGGTGCCTGGGCCCGCCGCAGGCCGGCCAGGGGCTTCGACACCGGCCCTAGCCCGTCATGGTGTAGTGCTGTCGTGGACTGGGTCAGGAGCTTCTACTCGCAGACCGGTGCCTGGTGGGGCGCCGCAGAGGCGAAGATCTCGGATCGAGATCACCGTCGGGTGCGGCTCCTGCACGAGCACCGGGGAACGCGACCCATCCGGGTGCTGGAACTCGGGTGCGGCTACGGCACCACCGCCGCCGCCATGGCGGCGGCGGGCCATGTCGTGACCGCCGTGGAGATCAGTGACCGGGCCCGCCATGCCGTCGACTTCGCCCGCGCGGCCGCACCCGGACGGCTGTCCATCGTCCAGGACGACTTCTACGCGGTGCAGCTGCCCGAGCGATTCGACGCCGTCTGCTACTGGAACGGCTTCGGCGTCGGCACGGATGCCGATCAGCGCCGGCTTCTCGTCCGGATCGCCCGCGACTGGCTGAAGCCCGACGGGGTCGCGCTCGTCGACGTCCAGAATCCGTTCGGCTGGGCCCGGTGGGACGGCGACGAGGAGCACCGGCTCCCCAACCCGGAGCTGGGTTACGCGCACGAGTTGTACGAACGGACCACGTTCGATCCGGTGACCTGCACGGCCACCGACACGTGGTGGGAGGCGGCCAGTCCCCATCACAAGATCAGTCAGACCCTCCGCTGTTACAGCCCGGCCGATCTGGCGTTGCTGCTGGCCGGCACCGGCCTGACCCTGACGGCCGTCACCGTCGGAGATCGCCCGGTCGACCCGACGACCCCGCTACCCAGCTTCTCGGGACTGCTCCACGAGCACCACGAGTACCTCGCCGTCCTGCATCACGATCTCCGGGGCTGCTGACCGCCTCGGCGCCTGCCGGCGCGAGAACCTCATACACGTGTACTAACCCCCTGCTAGGGTGGCCTCATGTCGCAGGCCGCGTACCAGCCGTCGATGCTCGACGTCAGCGACGCGCCACCCGCCCTCGGGGCGCTGCGCGGGCGGGCGCGCCGGCACCCGCTGAGCCGGGGCGCCTGGGTCGACCACCTGCCGGGCTGGGTGCACGGCTCCGACCAGGTGCTCGACGTACTGCTGCGGGAGGTGCCGTGGCGGGCCGAGCGGCGCACCATGTACGACACCGAGGTCGACGTGCCCCGGCTGCTCTGCTGGTATGGCGCCGGCCGACCGCTGCCACACCCGGTGCTGCTGGCCGCCCGGGAGACGTTGACCCGGCACTACGCCGACGAGTTGGGCGAGCCCTTCGTGACCGCCGGCATGTGCCTCTACCGGGACGGCCGCGACAGCGTGGCCTGGCACGGCGACACCCAGGGCCGCTCCGCACACGCCGACACGATGGTCGCCATCGTCTCCTTCGGCTCACCCCGGCACCTGCTGCTGCGCCCGCGCGGCGGCGGGGCCAGCCTGCGTTTCCCGCTGGGCCACGGCGACCTGGTCGTGATGGGCGGCTCCTGCCAGCGCACCTGGGAACACGCCATACCCAAGACCACCCGCCCGGTGGGCCCCCGAGTCAGCGTCCAGTTCCGCCCCACCGACGTCGCCTAGCCCCCGCCCCACCCCCCACCTCACCGTTGATCATGAAGTTGTTGCCACCGTGCCCGGCGTGTCGCGACAACAACTTCATGATCAACCCGGGTGGGGGTGAGGGTGGGCTAGTTGCGGTCGAATTGGTGGCCAATGACGGTGGGGCCGAGCATGACGGCGAAGCCGGAGCCATCGCGGCGCGGGTCGGCGGCGGGCAGCTCGACCGGCTCGCCGGTGGCGGTGGAGCCGACCGGGCGCGGGCCGACCCAGGCGACGACCACGTCGGCCTCACCCTTGAGGAACCGCTGCGCGCGCACCCCGCCGGTCGCCCGCCCCTTCGCCGGGTACGCGGCCAGCGGCGTCACCTTGACCGTCGCGCCGGTCGAGGTGACCACCATCGGGTCGCCGTGCTCCGGATCGTCGGTCCGGACCGCGCCGAAGAAGACCACCTGCGCCCCGGCCGGCAGGGCGACCCCGGCCATCCCGCCGCCCTTGAGGCCCTGCGGGCGGATCGTCCCGGCGGGGAACCGCAGCAGCGAAGCCGCGCTGGTCAGGAACGCCAACGTCTCGGCGCCGTCGGTCAGCCAGGTCGCGCCCACCACCTCGTCACCCTCGCGCAGCCCGATCACCTCGAACTCGTCGGAGCGCACCGGCCAGTCGGGGGCACACACCTTCACCACGCCCTGCCGGGTGCCGAGCGCCAGCCCGGGCGACCCCTCGGCGGACGGGCCGAGCGGCGCCACGCCGACCACCGTCTCCCCCGGCTCCAGCGGCACCAGCTCGGCGGCGGACATCCCGCCGCGCAGCGACACCGTGCCGGTCTGCTCGGGCAGCACCGGCAGCGGCAGCACGTCCACCTTGAACGCCCGACCGGCACTGGTCACCAGCAGCACCCGGCCCCGGGCGGTGGAGTGCACCAGGGCGCGTACCGCATCGTGCTTGACCCGGCCGTGCCGGCGGCGCCCCTCGGCGGCCTCCTCCGACTCCGCGGCGGTGCGGGCGACCAGGCCGGTGGCCGACAGGATCACCTGGCACGGGTCGTCGGCCACCTCCAGCGGGCCCGCCGGCGCGGACGCGGCCAGCACCTCCTTGAGATCGCCGTCGACCAGGGTGGTCCGCCGGGGCGCGGCGAACTGCTTGACCACGGCGGCCAGTTCGTCGGAGACGACCTTCTTCAGCACGTTCTCGTCGTCGAGGATGGTGGACAGCTCGGCGATCTCCGCGCGCAGCTTCTCCTGCTCGGCCTCCAGCTCCAGCCGGTCGTACTTGGTCAGCCGGCGCAGCGGAGTGTCCAGGATGTAGCTCGCCTGGATCTCGGAGAGCTTGAACTGGCGCATCAGGCCACTCTTCGCCGCCTGGGCGTCCTCGCTGGCCCGGATCAGCTTGACCACCTTGTCGATGTCGAGCAGGGCGATCAGCAGGCCGTCGACCAGGTGCAGCCGTTCCTCCCGCTTACGCTTACGGTACGCGCTGCGCCGGCTCACCACCTCGTAGCGGTGGGCCAGGAACACCTCCAACAGCTCCTTGAGCCCGAGGGTGCGCGGCTGACCGTCGACCAGCACCAGATTGTTGACGCCGAACGACTGCTCCAGCGGGGTGAGCCGGTACAGGTCGGCCAGCAGCGCCTGCGGGTTCACCCCGACCTTGCACTCGATGACCAGGCGGGTGCCGCTCTCCCGGTCGGTGAGGTCCTTGACGTCGGCGATCCCGGTGAGCCGCTTGGTCTTGGTCACCTCGTTGGTGATCGCGGCGATGATCTTCTCTGCGCCGACCCCGTACGGCAACTCGACCACGGTGATGGCCTGCCGGCCCCGGCTGCCCTCCAGCGGCCCGATCTCCACCTTGCCGCGCATCCGCACCACACCACGACCGGTCTCGTACGCCCGGCGCACCTCGTCGAGGCCGAGCAACAGACCGCCGGTGGGCAGGTCGGGGCCGGGCACGAACTCCATCAGCCTGTCGAGCGTGGCGGTCGGGTGCCGGATCAACCAGCGGGCCGCCGAGACGACCTCGCCCAGGTTGTGCGGGATCATGTTGGTGGCCATCCCGACGGCGATCCCGGAGGTGCCGTTGACCAGCAGGTTCGGGAAGGCCGCCGGCAGCACGGTGGGCTGGGTCAGCGAGCCGTCGTAGTTGGGCTCGACGTCGACGGTCTCCTCGCCCAACTCGCCGACGAGCAGCATCGCCTCCCGCGACATCCGCGCCTCGGTGTAGCGCGCCGCTGCCGGTCCATCGTCTGGGCTTCCATAATTTCCATGCCCGTCGATGAGTGGCACGTTGAGCGAGAAGTCCTGCGCCAACCGGACCATCGCGTCGTAGATCGCGGTGTCGCCGTGCGGGTGGTAGCGGCCCATCACGTCGCCGACCACGCGGGCCGACTTGACGTAGGCCCGGTCCGGCCGGAAGCCCGACTCGTGCATGGAGTAGAGGATGCGCCGGTGCACCGGCTTGAGGCCGTCGCGGGCGTCGGGCAGGGCGCGGGAGTGGATGACCGAGAAGGCGTACTCCAGGTAGGAGTCGGAGACCTCGGTGGTCAGCGGGTTGTCGATGATCCGCGCGCCGGCCCGGTCGAACGCGGAGTGGTCGACCTTCGTTTCCTTACGCCGTGCCATGGCTCAGCTTTCCTTCCGAAGGGCCCGGTGGTCAGGCGTCGATGGCGTCGCGGTCGACGCGGTCGGCGGAGTCGATCAACCAGTTGCGGCGCGGCTCGACCTTCTCCCCCATCAGCAGTTCGAGGATCCGCTCGGCGGCCTCGACGTCGTCCAGGGTGATCCGGCGTACCGTCCGGGTGGCCGGGTTCATCGTGGTCTCCCACAGCTCGTCGGCGTTCATCTCGCCGAGACCCTTGAACCGGGGCACCGGGCTGACGATCTGCTTGCCGGCCCTCTCCAGCTTGCGCACCGTCGCCTCCATCTCCGCCTGGGTGTAGGTGTAGACGGTCTCCGGGTTACGCCCCCGCGTGGTGATCTTGTGCAGGGGTGGCATCGCGGCGTAGAGCCGGCCCGCCTCGATCAGCGGCCGCAGGTAGCGGGCGAAGAGGGTGATCAGCAGCGTCCGGATGTGGGCGCCGTCGACGTCGGCGTCGGCCATGATGAGCACCCGCCCGTACCGCATCGAGGACAGGTCGAAGGTGCGCCCGGAGCCGGCCCCGAGCACCTGCACGATCGCCGAGCACTCGGCATTGTCCAGCACCTGCTGGAGGTTGGCCTTCTGCACGTTGAGGATCTTGCCGCGAATCGGAAGAAGCGCCTGATATTCCGCAGAACGGGCAAGTCGACCTGTGCCCAATGCGCTGTCGCCTTCCACGATGAACAATTCACTTCTATCGATGCCCGAAGCGCGGCAGTCGACCAGCTTGGGCGGCATGGCCGCGCCCTCCAGGGCGGTCTTGCGGCGGGCGGCGTCCTTCTGCTGCTTCTGGGTGAGGCGCACCCGGGCGGCGTCGACGATCTTCTGGAGGACCGTGCGGGCCTCGGTCTTCGTCTTGCGATCGTCCAGCCAGGACTTGAGGTGCTGCTCGACCACGCCCTGCACGACCTTGGTGACGCCGGCGGTGGAGAGCTCGTCCTTGGTCTGCGAGGTGAACTGCGGCTCGGGCACCCGGACGTGCACCACCGCGGTCATGCCCTCCAGGACGTCGTCCAGGGTGGGCGCGTCCTCCTTGGCCTTGAGCAGCCCACGGGTGTTGCGTACGGCGTCCGCGAGCGTACGCGCCAGCGCCCGCTCGAAGCCCTTGCGGTGGGTGCCGCCGTGCGCGTTGCGGATGGTGTTGGTGAAGCACTCGACGGTGCGCTCGTAGCCGGTGCCCCAGCGGAACGCCACCTCGACCTCGGCGCGCCGCTGCACGTTGGACTGCATGACGCCGTTGGCGTCGGCGGCGTTCTCCCGGTAGCTCCCCTCGCCGGTGACCAGCAGGGTGCCGGAGACGGGCCGGTCGCCGACCGGGGCGAGGAACTCCACCATGTCGGTGAGCCCGTCGGGGTAGTGGAACCGCTCCTCGGTCGGCTCCTCGACGGTGCGGTCGCGCAGGGTGTAGCTGACCCCGGGCACCAGGAAGGCGGTGTGGCGCAGCTTGGCCCGCACCGCGTCGTGGTCCAGCGCGGCACCGGTCTCGAAGTAGCGGGGGTCGTACCAGTAGCGGATCGAGGTGCCGGTGCGCTGGCCGCGCTTTGTCGCGCCGACGACCTGGAGGCCGGGCCCGGGGGTGAACGGCGCGTCGGGGCCGTCGCCGTCGAAGACGCCCGGTACGCCGTGCCGGAACGACATGGCGTGGATCTTGCCGCCCCGGCGGACGGTGACGTCGAACCGGAGCGACAGCGCGTTGACCGCCGAGGCACCCACGCCGTGCAGGCCGCCGGAGGTCTTGTAGCCGGAGCCGCCGAACTTGCCGCCGGCGTGCAGGCGGGTGAGCACCAGCTCGACGCCGGAGATGCCGGAGCGGGCGTGCACGTCGGTGGGGATGCCCCGGCCGTCGTCGTCGACCTGCACCGAGCCGTCGGCGTGCAGGGTGACCTCGATCTTTGTCGCGTGGCCGGCGACACCCTCGTCGGTGGAGTTGTCGAGGATCTCGTTGACGAGGTGACCCACACCACGGCTGTCGGTGGAGCCGATGTACATGCCGGGCCGCTTGCGAACGGCGTCCAGCCCCTCAAGGTGGGTGAGGTCGTCGGCCCCGTACAGGGTCTCAGGCTCTGCGGTCAACTGGTCGTACTCCCCGGTCTCGGCGATGTGCTGCCCCGCACCGTCGGCGGTCGGCCCGGCGCGGGCACGCCGCAGCGAGCGTAGCCGCACGCTCCGACAACCCGTACGGACACCCGCACGGCACGCCGGGGCCGCTGCTGGCGGGACCTGTCGCGGTCAACGCCCCGTCGTCCGGCCTTATGCCCGGCACCGGCGTCCACCGGTGGTCGGGCAGCGCGGTCGGGCAGCCGAGATTTAACCCCCACCTGACCCACAGATCACAAGTGTTTCCCCCTGTTGACGTGCGTCACACACGCGTGATGTCATCACGCACCAGAGGATCTTTCATATTTCTATGAACGGATGGGCAGCCCATGTCCGGGATTCGTCGTACCGTCGGCGCGATGGCCCTGGCCATCGCCACGGCGACCCTCTCCGCCGCCGTCGCGGCACCCGCCCCCGCCTCGGCGGCGCCACCCACGGCGGCGATCGCCCTCGGCGACAGCTTCATCAGCGGCGAGGGGGCCGGCGCCTACCAACCGGTGGTCAACGCGGCCGGCGTCGCACAGGGCTTCCCCGGGTGGACCGCGCCGAACAGCAACGCCTTCTTCTGCCACCGCTCCGGCAACGCCTCGCTGCACACGGCGTCGCTGCCGGGCATCCAGGACCGGTTCAACCTGGCCTGCTCCGGCGGCCAGCCGCACGACATCGCCGCCGCCTCCTCGGCGCGGGCCAATGGCCGGCAGGTCGCCGCCCAGCTCGACCAGCTGCGCGCGGTCGCCGCGACCCACGACATCGACCTGGTGCTGATCGGGCTCGGCTCCAACAACAGCTCGTTCACCTTCGGCGGCGTGGCCGAGAAGTGCGCCAACCGGTTCATCGCCGACGCCTGGACGGGCTGGTGGGAGTTCTGGGCGTACCTGAACGGGCCGGTGGAGCAGAAGCCGTGCGCGGACGCCGACCTGGCCACCGCCGCCCAGATCAGCGCCGCGACGGCCGAGACCACCGCGGCCGTACGCCAGATCCTGACCACCCTGCGCGAGGTGGACGCCGACGGCCAGCACCGGGTGGTGCTACAGGACTACACCAACCCGCTGCCGCTCGACCTGGAGCCCGGCTACCACACGGAGGACAGCCGCGACGACACGCGGGACAAGTTCCGCGCCCTTGGCGCCGAGCGGTACGCGGCCGGCTGCCCGATCCACCGGGCCAGCCTCGCCCCTGGGCACCGGTTCTCGCAGGGCCTCGGCACCATCGTGCGCTCCACCCGGGACACCCTCGCCGGCGAGTTCCCCGGTGCCGACCTGGTCTACCTCAACGTGCAGCGCGCCTTCGACGGCGCCCGGCTCTGCGAGAACGCGGGCAGCCCCACCGGCACGCTGGCCACCCCCATCCGGCTGATGGACAACCCGCCCAACGGCACCTTCGTGACCAGCCTCTCCGGCAAGGACAAGATCGCCATCCAGCGGATCGCGAACACCTGCGTGAGCCACTTCCAGACGTGCCAGGAGTCGTGGCACCCGAACGCCGCCGGGCACCAGGTGCTGGGCCAGTGCCTGACCGGCGCGGCCGCCACCGCCGCCCGCTCGGTCGCCTGCGTACGCGCGTCGAACGGCACGGTCACCGTCTCCTGACCGACCCGTCCCCCGCCGCCCGGACCCCGCTCGGGGCCGGGCGGCGCGCCGGAGGGCAGGCCCCACTCCCCGCTTACCCACCGGTAACCTGGTCGGGTGAACACGGAGGTCGAGTACGCCCAGGAGTTCGTCCAGGTCGAGGGTGCCCGCCTCGGCATCCAGGTCTATCCCGAGCCCGCCGGGGTGGTGGACGCGCCGGTGGTGCTGATCACGCCGGCGATGGGGGTCCGGGCCCGGTACTACCGGCCGTTCGCCGCCGCGCTGCGCGACGCCGGGCTGGCCGTGGTCGTGGCCGACCTGCGCGGCACCGGTGAGAGCACACCCCGGCCGGGCCGGGCCTGCCGGTACGGCTACGCAGAGTTGGCCGCCGACATCGGCGCGGTGCGGGCGGCGCTCAAGCCCCGGCTGGGCGGGCGCCGCACCCTGCTGCTGGGGCACTCCCTCGGTGGGCAGGCCGCCGTGCTGCACCTGGCCCTGCACGGCGAGCACGAGGTGGACGGGTTGGCGCTGGTGGCCGTCGGCATCCCGTACTGGCGCGACTTCGCCGGCGCGCGGCGTTACGGCGTGCTGGCGTCCACCCAGGGCATCGCCGCCACCGCCCGGCTGCTCGGCGTCTGGCCCGGGTGGAGCTTCGGTGGCCGGCAGGCGCGCGGGGTGATGCGGGACTGGGCACACACCGCCCGCACCGGCCGCTTCCCCCGGATGGGCGGGATGGACACCGAGGCGGCGGTGCGCCGGGTCCGCACGCCCGTGCTGGCGGTCAGCGTGGACGGCGACCAGTACACCCCACCGTCCACACTGGATCGGCTCTGCGCCAAGCTCACCGCGGCCCCCGTCGAGCGCGAGCACTACCGGGCGCCGGCGGGCGCCGTCGTCGACCACTTCACCTGGGTACGCGCCGCCGGGCCGCTCGCCGCGCGGGTGGCCGACTTCGCCGCCACCCTGCCCGTACGCTGACGGATCGTCCGGGCGAAGACGTTACGGCGCCGGATCGGGCGGACCGGCCCGGCGCCGGGTACGACGTCGGCGCAGCAGCCTGGCCACGACCATGGGCAGCAGGTGCAGCACGACGAGGAGCGCGACCGTCAACGCGGCGATCTGGCCGACCGAGAGCCCGTGCAGCGCCAACACCAGCCAGGCGCACCCGCCGGTGAGCAGCAGCTGGGTCGCCACCCGCAGTGTCACTCCTCGGGTCGAGGGCTCGGCCGCGTCGGGCCTGGCGGTGCGCCACAGCGCCGCCGCCACCGCCGTGATCGCGATCAGCACCGAGAACTGCACCGCCCACCGGGCGGTCGTCCCGACGCTGGCCCCGTTGGTCGTCGAGGGCGCGGCGATGGTCGAGGCCGCGAACACGAGGAAGGCCGGCGGCCAGGTGAAGACGAAGGCCGTGATCGCGGCCTGCCCGAGCCTTCTCGGCAGACTGGCCTGCGGCTGGACCTCTTCGCCGAGGCGGGCGATCACGTCGTCGGGGGCCCACACGAGCTTGCGGGCCGAGCCCGGTTCGGGCGTCGGGCGCGACATGCGGGCCAGCCTAGTGGTGACGGTGAATCCTTTCCACCCCCGCGCCGCGCCGAACCGGTGACCGGCGATTAGCCGTCCCCGGCGCGGGTAAGCCGCTGCGCCCGACACGGCGGAAGGGGACCTGATGTCTGACAGTCACACCGCACTGCGCTCGATGCATGATCTCGGGCTGGCGGCCTGGTTCGGCGGCTCCCTGATGGGGGTCTTCGGCGTCAACGGTGCCGCGGCCCGGGTCGGCGACTCGACCCAGCGACTCCCGGTGGCCTCCGCCGGCTGGTCACGGTGGACGCCGGTCAACGCGGCGGCCATCGGTACCCACCTCGCCGGCGCGGTCGGTGAGCTGGTGACGGAGAGTCCACGGATGGCCGCCCAGTCCGGTGTCGGCCGGGCGAGCGCCGTGAAGACCGCGCTGACCGTCGGTGCCCTGGCGGTGACCGGCTACAGCCGACTGCTCGGCATGCGGCTGGCCAGGGCCGGCCGGCCGTCGGTCGAGGGCGTCACCGAGCCCAACCAGCAGACGCCGGCGAACGTGGCGTCCTACCAGCGCCAGCTGAAGATGCTCCAGTGGGCGATTCCGGCGCTGACCGGCGCGCTGATCGTGGTCACCGCCCGCATGGGTGAACAGCAGAAACCCGGGCAGGTTCTGCGCGGCGTGCTCGGCCGCGCGAACGGCCTGATGCACGCGTCCCGGACGGCGGGCAAGGGTGCCGGCGGGATGGCGGCGGTGCGGGCGGTCCGGCAGATGGCGATGTCCGGCCGCTGACGGCAGGACCGCGACCGGCCGGACCACCACCGGGTGCCGGCACACCGATCAGCGAGGTGGCCATGACCGACAGGGACAGGCAGGACCGGGGACCGCAGGACGTCGCGCCCTGGGGAACCACGGACGGCGTCGACGCCGATCCGCCGTGGGGCGCCGGTGCGGACTCGCCGATGGACGAGGGCGACGAGGAGACCGCCGTACCCGAGGGCCGGCGCGGCGAGCGGCGGGCGGGTGGCGCGCCCGGGGGCGACGCGGCGGACCGGCCCGCCGGCCGGCACGGTTTCGGCCCGGTGGAGCCCACCCGTACGCCGGTGGCCGGGCCCGGCGCGCCGCCGGACCCGGCGCCGTCGCGACGCAGCTTTCCCAACGACGCGGCCGGCGACGACCTACCGGACAACGCGCTGGAGGAGGCGACCGGCATGCACACGGAGGGATCCTGGCACGGCTGAGCCGTGGGCGGTGACCCCGCGTCCGATCAGGACGGCACGGCCCGCCGGCCGGGGACACCGAGCAGGTCGGCCAGCCGCTCCGCGTCGTGTTGGGCCTGGCCGCCGCAGCAGTTGTTGAACAGCACGTGCAGCTCGTCGGCCTGCCCGGCGAGGTCGACCAGCAGCTCGGACCAGCGGCGCAGTTCCTCGGCACCGTAGGCGTAGCGGAACCGTTCCTCCTTGTCGCCGCCGGTCCACGCGCTGCTGTGGCCGTGGAACCGGATCATCGCCAGGTCGGCGGTGGCGACCGGGATCGGCGGTACCGAGTCCGGGTGCCCCTGCGGCATGTCCACGCAGCAGAAGGTCAGCTCCTGCTCGCGCAGGAAGGCCAGCGTCTCCAGCGCCGCCGTACCGTCGAACCAGGAGGCGTGCCGCAGCTCGACGGCGACCCGCCACGGCCGGCAGCGGGACGCCAGTTCCGCGATCCGTCGTCGGGCGGCCTCGCCGCGGGCCAGCCACGGCGGGAACTGCAACAGCACCGCGCCGAGCCGGTTGGCCGCCGCGATCGGCGCCAGCGCCGCCCGGAAGCGGCTCCACAGCTCGTCGTACGCCGCCGGCGGCAGGTCCCGCCGGCGGATCCGCGCCGGCCCGCCGGCCGGACGGAGGTCGGCGGGCAGGGTGGCGACGGGGGTGGGGTGGCCGGTGAAGAGGCTGAACGCCTTGACGTTGACGGTGAACCCGTCGGGGGTGGCGTCCACCCAGCCCTGCGCCGTCTCCGGCGCCGGCACCGCGTAGTACGACGTGTCCACCTCGACCAGCCCGAACCGGTCGGCGTAGTAGCCCAGCCGCCCGGCGGGGGTGTTCACCTCTCGCGGGTACCAGCCGGAGCGCAGCAGCGTCCGGTCGGCCCAGGAGGACGTGCCCACCTTGATGACACCCATGTAGTTCAGTGGACCGCCGCGCGGGCGAATCGGCAACCGGTGGGCGGTCCCGGTCGCCGGTCGGGTGGTTTGGCCGGCCGTCGACCGGGGAGGCCGTGCGGCAGCGTCACCGACGTCGGGAGGCAAGGATGCGCGCACTGCGGCTGCCCGCCTGGAAGACCGAACCGGAGCTGGTCGAGGTCGACCAGCCGACGCCCGGACCGGGCCAGGTGGTGGTGCGGATCGGGGCCGCCGGAGCCTGCCACTCCGACCTGCATCTGATGCACGACTTCGAGGCGGGCACCCTGCCGTGGAACCCGCCGTTCACGCTCGGTCACGAGAACGCGGGCTGGGTGCACGCTCTCGGTGCCGGGGTGACCGGCCTGGAGGTGGGTCAGCCCGTCGCCGTCTACGGCCCCTGGGGTTGCGGCAGTTGCGCCCGCTGCCGAGTCGGTGCCGACAACTACTGCGAGAACCCGGCCGCCGCGCCGGTGCCCGGCGGCGGTGGTGGCCTCGGCCTCGACGGCGGAATGGCCGAGTACGAGTTGGTGCCGGACGCCCGGCACGTGCTGCCGCTACCCGAGGGTCTGGACCCGGTCGACGCGGCGCCGCTGACCGACGCGGGGCTGACCCCGTACCACGCGATCCGCCGGTCCTGGCCCAAGCTGCCGCCCGGCAGCACCGCGGTCGTGATCGGCGTCGGTGGGCTCGGGCACGTCGGCGTGCAGATCCTCAAGGCCACCACCGCGGCCCGGATCATCGCGGTGGACACCCGGGACGAGGCGTTGCGGCTCGCCGAGGAGTGCGGCGCCGACCTGACGCTGCGCTCCGGCGAGGGCACCGCCGAGGAGATCCGGACGGCCACCGGCGGCCGGGGCGCCGACGTGGTGCTCGACTTCGTCAGCGCCGACGCCACGCTGAAGACCGGCGTGGCCGCCGCGCGGACCGTGGGTGACCTGACCATCGTGGGTCTCGGCGGTGGCTCGCTGTCGGTCGGTTTCTTCACCGTGCCGCACGAGGTCAGCATCCAGACCACGTACTGGGGCAGCCGCCCGGAGCTGATCGAGGTGCTCGACCTCGGTGCGCGCGGCCTGGTCCGGCCGAAGACGACCACGTTCAGCCTGGACGACGCGATGGACGCGTACCGCATGATGCGGGACGGCACGCTGGACGGCCGGGCTGTCGTCGTACCGTAGATTGATCATGTGGTCGCCGCGCTGGAGCTGTACCTGGACACCGTCGCCACCCGACGCATCCGGGTGCTCTGGGACGCCCTGGAGGCCGAGGGGGTGCAGAGCATGCGCTCCCTGCTGGCGCAGCGGCACCGGCCGCACGTCTCGCTCGCGGTCGCGCCGCGCTTCGACCCCGAGCAGGTCACGGCGGCGCTGGCCGGCACCAGGGTGGCGGTGCCGCTGCGGCTGTCGTTCCAGCACGCCGGCCAGTTCGTCGGCCGGGTGCTCTGGCTGGGCCCGGTCCCCACGACGGAGCTGCTCGATCACCACCGGCGGGTGTACGACCGGCTCACCTCGGGCGGCGTCCCGCTGGTCGAGCACTACCGGCCGGGCCGGTGGGTGCCGCACTGCACGCTGTCGATGCGGGTGCCGAACGCGCTGATGGCCACCGCCATACGCCGCTGCCTCGAAGTGCTCCCCCTGGAAGCCACCGTCGTCGCCGCCGCCCTCACCGACCACGCCCGCAACATCTCCCACCCCCTCCCCTAACCCCAATGCCGCTCAGTTAGGGTTCTGGGCCGGTCGTCAACCCTGCTGTGGCGAGGATGTTGATGTTGATCGTGGCTTGGTAGTTGGTGCGGTCGATGGTGCCTTTGGCGCGGTGTTTGGAGATTGCTCGTTTGACCACGTGAGGGCTGACTCGGGTGCGGCGTGGGGGCAGTGGGTCGGCCAGGACTGCGCGGCCGATGGCGCCGACGAGGTCGATGGTGGTCTCGGCGATGACACCTGCGGCGTGGATGATCTGGTCGCGGGCGGCGTGCAGCGCGATGGTGAAGCTGGCCCGGTCGGGGCTGGTCGTGGGTTGGCTGGCGGTGGCGTCAGCCATCGCCAGCCGGACCGCCTGGTAGGCGGCCAGTAGGGCGTAGACCTCCTGGTTTACCCCGTTCGGGGTCCGTGCCCGCAGGACCCGTCCGCCCAGCAGGGTGGACTTCAGCTCCAGGTACGCCGTCTCGATCTCCCAGCGTTGGTGGTAGAGGGTGACCAGATCCAGGGCGGGGAAGCGGCGCTGGTCGGTGAGGGTGGTGATCAACCGGTACCGGCCGACGTGGCGTTTACCGTTCATGCTCACGACGATCTCGGCGTCAACGACCCGGACCGTCATCGCGCCGATGACAGACAGCCAGGACCCGTCGCGATGGCGGCGGATGACGGGCAGCCGCCGGTCGTCCTTGTCGCGGATGAGCAGGTCAGCGCCGGTGCCGGCGAACTGTTCGATCATCTGACGGGCGGCGAACCCACGATCGGCCAGCAGCAGCATTCCTGGGCGCAGGCAGCTCAGCAGCCGGCCGGCGCAGCCCAGTTCACCGATGCTGATCGGCGCGAACACGGCGTCGATGACAGCGCGAGTGCCGCACGCCACGACGGCGACCAGCCGCAGCATCGGATACCCCGACCCACCGTGGCTGCCCGCCTGACGCGGATAGACCCTCAAGTTCGCCGTAGTGTCGGGCACGAACATGCTGGTGCCGTCGATCGCGCACACCAGCAGACCCCGCCACCGGGCGGCCCCCGCCGGCGGACCCGACAGCAGCCGGAACAACGCCACCAGAGGCTTGTCCCCGACCCGCCGGCGAGCCTGCGACAGCGCCGAGGACGTCGGCAGCGCCACTGTCAACCCGTCCAGCCCGGCAACCAACCGAGCCCACACCTGCCGGTAACCGACCTCAGCGAACAACCCCGCCGCGAGCAGCAGATACACCACCACCCGCGACGGCAGATCCCGCACCCGCGACTGCACACCACCGGCCTCGGCCAGCACCGCATCGACCATCTCGAACGGCACCTGCTGCGTCAACTCACCCAGATGACCCGGCGCGAACCGCCCCGCAGCCACCGTGATCGTGGACGTGATGGCAGACTGTTCCAACGGCGGGGCTCCCGGTCCAGAGGCTGTCTTGGAGTGACAAACCTCTATACCGAGACCCCGCCGTCCTCGTCTACCACCACACCCCTTGACACACGCCCCGCCCCCTTAACTGAGCGGCATTGCCCCTAACCCCCACCCTCCCCTCCCCAACCCCACCTCCCTCTCCTCGCCGATCTTGCACTTCTGGTCGCCGATAAGTGCCTTTCTACGGCTTTTGCGGGGACCAGAACTGCAAGATCGCGGGGTTGGGGGTTGGGGGTTGGGGTTGGGGGTGTTAGGAGGGGGCGGGGCGGCCGTGGCGCCAGTAGCCCATGAAGGCGACGGCGCGACGGTCCAGGCCACGCTCGGCGACCAGGTGCCGGCGCAGGGTACGGATGACACCCGCCTCCCCGGCCAGCCAGGCGTAGAGCGGGGCGGTCGGCGGCGCGTCGGGCACCTCCCAGAGGATCTCGTTGTCCACGTCCACGTCGTCGACCTGCGCTGCCGCCGACCCGGCCTCCGTCGGTGACTCCGCCGGTGCGGCCTCCACGCTGGCCAGCAGCTCGGCCGCCGTGGCGGCGACGGCGGCGACCAGCCGGCTGCCGTGCGCGCCAGCGTCCCGGGGCAACCAGGTCACCTCGACGCCGGGCGGTGTGACCAGCGGCAGCGCGTCCTCGGCCTCGGGCACCTCCAGCAGCACCCGGCCGCGCGCGTCGAGCGGCAGCCGCTCGCAGATGCCGGCGATCGCGGGCACCGCCGTCTCGTCCCCGGCCAGCAGCAGGCACCCGGTCGACGGGGGCCGGAACTCGATCCCACCGTGGTCGCCGTGGTACCCCGCGTCCGGTCCCATGATGGCGATCTCGTCGCCCGGGCGGGCCCGCCGCGCCCACCGGGACGCCGGCCCACCGTCGCCGTGCAGCACCAGGTCGACGTCCACCTCACTGAGCTGCTGCCGGACCGCGCGCACGGTGTAGGTCCGGATCGGGTTGCGCTGGTGGTCGGGCAGCGCCCGCCACTGCGCGTACCAGTCCGGCCCCTGCGGCAGGTCCACCCCGCTCCGGTCGGGCAGCGGCAGCGCCAGCTTGATCCGCTGGTCGTAGCCGTTGTCGGCGAAGCGGTCCAGATCCGCGCCGGTGAAGGTGACCCGGACGAAGGACGGGCTGAGCTGACGTACCGCGCGGACCTCGACGGCGAAGAACCGCCACGGCGCGACGGGCAGAGTGTTGGTCATGGTGCCTCTCCGTGTGCGGGTCGGGGTGCTTACCGGGTGTGCGACGCCGCGGCGCGTGACCGCCACAGCAGCCAGACGAAGTAGGGCGTTCCGATCATGGCGGTGACCAGGCCGGCAGGGATCTGGGCCGGGGCGATCACGGTGCGGCCCAGGCTGTCGGCGAGGCTGACCAGGGCCGCGCCGAGCAGCGCGGCGACCGGGAACACCCGGGAGTGCCGGCCGCCGACGAGGGCACGGGCGGCGTGCGGGGCGACCAGGCCGACGAAGCCGATCACACCGACGGCGGATACCGCGGTCGAGGTGAGCAGCGCCGCCGCGCCGAGCGCGACCAGCCGGGTGCGCTCCAGCCGGACACCGAGCACGCGCGGGGTGTCGTCGTCGAGCGTCATCAGGTCCAGCTCGCGCCGGGCGGCCACCACCGCCGGGGTGAGCACGAGCAGGGCGATCGCCACCGGCAGCACCTGGGTGGCCGTCCGGCCGTAGGTGGAGCCGGAGAGCCAGGTGAGGGCCTTGCCGGTGTTCCACGGGTCGAAGGCGACGATCATGAAGGTGATCATTGCCATGCCGCCCTGCCAGGCGCCGAACCCGATCAGGACCAGCCGGTCGGAGCTGAGCCCACCGCGCCACGCCGCGCCGTAGACCAGACCGAAGGCCAGCATCGCGCCGAGCCCGGCCACGCCGGAGACGGCCCAGACCCCGGCCAGCGGCACGAAGGTGAGCAGCGAGACGGCGCCCAGCCCGGCACCTGCGGTGATGCCGAGGATGCCGGGCTCGGCCAGCGGGTTGCGGCAGACCGCCTGCACGGTGGTGCCGGCCACCGCCAGGGCCGCGCCCGCCAGCATCGCCGCGGCGACGCGCGGCCACCGCTGGTCCAGCACGAAGGTGTACGCGGGCCCGGTCGTTCCGTTGATCCAGTTGACGATGTCGCCGAGCAGCAGCCAGGTGTCCCCGGCGAGCATGCCGAGCAGCACCGCCGCGGCGGTGACCGTGGCGGCGACGGCGACGACCATGCGGTGGAAGCCCGCCGAGCGGACGGCCGCGTGGCCGCCGGGCGGGCGGCGGGTGGGGCCGGCGTCGCGGTGCCGGCGGGCCAGCCAGATCAGGATCGCCGCGCCGAGCAGGGTGGTGACCACGCCGGTGGGGATGTCGACGCCGGCCTGTCCGCCCATCAGGGCCCGCAGCAGCACGTCGGAGCCGAGGACGATGATCACCCCGGCGATGCCGGAGAGCGGCAGCAGGATCCGGTGCCGGTGCACCCCGGGCACCAGCGGGCCGAGCAGCCGGACGATCACCGGCGCGCAGAGACCGACGAAGCCGACCGGGCCGGTGAGGGTGACCGCCGCGGCGGAGAGCAGCACGGCGAGCACGGTGACGATCAGCCGGGTACGCCGTACGTCGATGCCGAGCACGGTGGCGGTGTCGTCGCCGAGGGCGAGGATGTCGAGGCGGTGACCGAGCAGCAGCAACGCCGCGATGGCCGCCCCGATCACGGGGGCGAGCTGGGTGAGCGCGTTGAGGTCGCTCTGCACCAGGGAACCGCTGCCCCAGGCGAACAGGCCGATGGTGGCCTGCTCGAAGAGCAGGAGCAGCAGGGTGGTCACCGAGGCGAGCGCCAGCGCGGTGGCCGAGCCGGCGAGGATCAGCCGGGTGGTGCCGGCCTGCCCGCCGGCCGACATCGCCATCACCAGGCCGGCGGCGGCGAGCCCGCCGCAGAAGGCCAGGCCACCGGCGGGCAGCGCGGGCAGCGCGATGCCGAACGCGGCCACCGAGACGATGGCCAGGTGCGCGCCGGCGTTGACGGCGAGGGTGTCCGGCGAGGCGAGCGGGTTACGGGCGATCGACTGCAACGCCGCACCGGCGAAGCCGAGGGCGACGCCGATGGTCAAACCGGCGAGCAGTCGCGGCAGCCGGGAGGCGATCAGCACCCGGGCGGTCTCGTCGTCGCCGCCGCTCAGCAGGCGGAGCAGGTCGAGCGCACCGACGGAGGAGGTGCCCTGGGTGAGGTGCACCGCCACGACCACCAGCAGCAGCGCGGTGGCGGCGGCGAACGCACCGACGACGCGGGGCGCGGAGAGGCGCCCGGCCGGAGCCGGCTGGACGGCCGACTCCGGACGCGGGGGCGCGGACAGCGTGGTCACACCGCGTAGGTGTTGACGAACTGGTCGATGTACTGCTTACCGGAGAGCGTCCCGCCGAAGGTCCAGATGCCGTCGGGCATCCGGTGCAGATTGCCCTGCTTGACGAAGGGCAGCGACGTCCAGATCGCGTTGCCGGCGAGGCCGTCGGCGAAGACGTCGGTGCCGTCCGAGGCGTTGTAGAAGAAGTGCAGGTCCGGGCTCTTGAGGACGGTCAGGCCCTCGACGTCGGTCTGGCCCAGGCCCCACGCCTCGTCGGTCTTGCCCTCCCAGGCGTTGGTCAGGCCGAGCGCGATGCCGATCTGGGAGACCAGGGCGCCCTGGCCGAACATCCGGATGCTGACCGTGCTGCCCTCCTTCCAGCCGTCGGCGATGACGAACGGCTTGCCGGCCGCGCCCGCGTCGGCGATCTTCTTCTTGCCGTCGGCGATCGCGGCGTCGAAGTCGGCGAGCAGCTTCTCCGCCTCGGCCGTCTTGCCGACCGCCGTGGCGATCATGTTCAGGTCGGTACGCAACCGGCCGAGGTTGTCCGAGGCGTCGGTGCCCTTGGCGACGAGGACCGGGACGTACTTCTCCAACTGGCTGATCACGTTGGCGCCGCGGTCGTCCTCCATGATCACGAGGTCGGGCTGCAGCGCGACGATCGAGTCGATGCTCGGCTCGCCCCGCGTGCCGACGTCCTTGACGTCCGCGTCGAGCTTGGCGGCGCTCACCCAGGTGGCGTACCCCTTGGGATCGGCGACACCGACCGGCATGACGCCGAGGCTGACGAGCATCTCGACCTCGCCCCACTCCAGGCCGACGACCTTGGTGGCGGGGGCGTCGAGCTTGATCTCCTTGCCCCGGCTGTCGGTGACGGTGACCGGTCCGCCGGCGGCGGGGGCGGAGGCGGCGGGCTCGGTCGGGTTCTCGGTGCTGCCGCAGGCGGCCAGCAGCACCGCGGTGGCGGCGGCCACCAGGGCGGTTACTCGGGTACGGGACATGATGTTCTTTCTCGGGTGGGGTTCGTGACTGGTCTGTGCTCAGACCGGGATGCGGGTCAGGTGCCGGCCGACAGGGCGGGTGGTCACCAGTCCGCTGAACGAATCGGTGGTGACCTCGATCCGGATCCCGTAGGTCTCGGTCAGGTCGTGCTCGGTGAAGACCTCGGCCGGGGTGCCGGTGGCGCGGACCCGGCCGCCGTGCAGCAGCACCACCTCGTCGGCCACCGCGGCGGCCTGGTTGAGGTCGTGCAGCACGACGCCGACCGCGACGCCGTGGTCGTCGGCGAGGTCGCGCATCAGGTCGAGGATCTCGACCTGATAGCGCAGGTCGAGGAAGGTGGTGGGCTCGTCGAGCAGCAGCACCGGCGTGTCCTGGGCGAGGCAGGTGGCCAGCCAGACCCGCTGTAGTTCGCCGCCGGACAGTTCGTCCACCGGCCGGTCGGCCATCGCGGTGACCCCGGTGACCTCCATCGCGCGGGCGACGGCGGCCGGCCCGCCGGGATCGTCGGCCCGCCACCGGCCCCGGTACGGGTGGCGACCGTAGCCGACCACGTCACGGACGGTGACTCCGCTGGGGATCGGCCGGCTCTGGGCGAGCAGGGTGACCCGGCGCGCGTACT
The DNA here is from genome assembly GCF_029626175.1 of Micromonospora sp. WMMD1082. Lineage (NCBI taxonomy): Bacteria > Bacillati > Actinomycetota > Actinomycetes > Micromonosporales > Micromonosporaceae > Micromonospora > Micromonospora sp. WMMD1082. Next base: position 7,283,151 of record NZ_JARUBM010000002.1, read on the forward strand.
CCTTGGCGGGCAGGCCGGCCGCCTCGGTCCCGTCGGCGAAGAGCACCGTGCCGCTGTCGACCGGATGCAGCCGGGCCAGTGCCCGCAGGAGGGTGGACTTGCCGCTGCCGTTCGGCCCGACGAGAGCGGTCACCGCGCCGGGACGCAGGGCGATCGCGGCCCCGTGCACCACCTGCGTGCCGTGGTAGCCCAAGTGGAGATCGACTCCGCGGAGGCTCTGCTCGGCGCCACTCGACACCAGTCCGCTCGACATGCGGTTAGGCTAACCTAACCTAAGTGCCTGTCAAGACGCGGGCCCTTGTCGCCTTCTCCGCCTCGACGACGACGTCGGCACTGGTGGACGCGGTGCGACAGGCCATCCTGACGCCGCGCTGTCCGTCCCGCCGGGCATCCGCCACGGCCGCCTCCCGGGACCGGGCGCCGACACCGATCGGGAGCCAGCCGCCAGGCGGGACGAAAACGATACCGGGGTGGGAGGACAGACCGGCCGGAGCAGCGGTAACGTTGCGCGTCATCCGCCGCCGGCCCGCCGGTGCGGCGCTCTGCGATCGTACGGAGGATGGGGCATGTCCATCGGCGACGAGCCGTTCGCAGCCCGCGACGACCTGGCCTCGCGGCCGAGCTTCGAGGTCGCCCTGCGCGGGTTCGACAAACGGCAGGTCGAACGCTACGTCGAGCAGATGGACGGCCGGCTCGCCGCGATCTCGGCGGAACGGGACCGGGCCGCGGCGCACGCGCGGGAGCTGACCGGCAAGCTCCAGGCGTTCCAGGCCGAGATGGCGGAGCTGCGGCAGCGTCCGGCGCAAGTGGACAAGGCCACCTTCCATGACGTGGGCCCGATGGTCGGCCAGATCCTGGACCTGGCCGAGAAGCAGGCCGCGGCGATCATCGAGACGCACACCCAGCGGGCCACCAAACTCCAAACGGAGGCGGAGAAGACGCTCGCCAACGCACGCGAGCGCACCGTCAAGGCGCTGGCCGACCTCGAGGAGGAACTGGCCGGCCGGCGGGCCGAACACGAGAAGACGTACGAGGAGCTGCGCGCGGCGGCCGATGCGGAGCTGACCGAGACCCGCGAGCGGGCCGAGCAGCTGCGCGCCGAGGGTGAGGCCGCGCACGAGCGCGCCCAGCAGGAGGCGCAGCGGATCGGCGAGCAGTGCCGCCAGCAGATCGAGCAGGCCCGCTCGGCGGCAGAGGCGCTGACCACCTCGGCGCGTACCCAGATCCACCAGGAGATCCAGGCCGCCCGGTCGAAGAGCCAGCAGGAGCTGGCCCAGTGGCGGGCCACGGTCGAGGAGGAGCTGGCGGAGCGGCGGGCCGCGGCCGAGGAGGACCTGGCCGAGCAGCGGGCCGCCGTCGAGCGCGAGCTGGCCGCCCAGCGGGCCACCGCGGAGCAGCGGGTCAGCTCGATGATCGCGGACGCCCAGCAGTACTCCGCGGAGATCCGCAAGCGCGCGGACGAGCAGGCGGCCGAGGTACGCAGGCTCAGCGACGAGCACGCCGCGGCGGCCGAGGAGCAGCTCCACACCGTACAGCTGGCGGTCGGCGAGCAGCAGCAGGCGCTGGCGCAGCTGCACGAGGAACTGGACGAGGCCCGGCAGCAGCTCGACGAGTCCCGCCGCATCAAGGACGCCACGGATGCCGAGTGGAACCGACTGCGCCGGCAGCTGGAGGAGACCAGCCGCGACCTGGCGGCGGAGCGCCAGCGACTGGACGAGGTGCGTCGGGCCGCCGAGGCCGCCGAGCGGCACGCCAAGGAGACCCGGGCGCGGGTGCAGCGCGAGGCCAAGCGGGTCGCCGACCTGGCGGCAGCGGCCGTGATGGCCGCCGCGGCCGGTGGCGGCGAGACCGCCGAGTACCCGATGGTCGCCCGTGCGGCGACCAGCTGGGCCGGCGGCGATCCGGCCACGCCGGCCGGCGGCGAGCCCGAGGGGGGCACCGACCCCGCCTCCGCCGAGGACGCCGACGGGAACGGGTCGGCCGCGGAGCGGGCGGTGGCCGACGGCGCCGGTCCTTCCACCTCGGAGCGTAACGGCGTCGTGGCCGGGCGACCGGGGCACCCGCAGGCCGGGAACGGCGCGTACCCCCTGCCCGATCCGGTGGCCCGCGCGGCGGCGGCGGTGGCCGCCGGCGGGCCGGGGGGCATCAACTGGTTCGCCGGTCAGGCTGCCGAGCAGGCCGGACAGTCCGAGCAGGCCGATCGGGCTGATCGGGCTGATCGGGCTGAGCACACCGAGCAGGCCACGCACGCCGAGCGGCCGGCGGCCACCTCGACCGATGCCGACCGGTCACCGGAGCCGGCGGCGAACTGACCTCGCACCGGCGAACCCGTACGCCGGTCAGGTCAGAAGGGGCGGCGAGGCAGCCAGCCGAGGAACCGGTTACGCGCCCGGGCCAGCGGCAGGCCCGGCAGGTCCCGGGCGGCGGCCAGCAGGCACGAGCCCAGGTAGACCGCGAGTGCGGCACGGGCGCCGCCGAACTCCGCGAGCAACTGGCTCTGCTTGACCGCACACGGCCACTCCTGTCCGCAGCCGGTGCAGGTCCAGGCCGGCGGCGAGGGCAGGTGCTCCGGGGGCTTGGCCGAGCGGTAGCGGGTGGTGGCACTGTTGCGACTGCGGACCCGGGTGGGCATCCCCAGCGGGTCGCCCGGCGCCGGCCGCCGGGCGACGAACAGTTCCCGGCGCGCCACCCCGAGTGCGCCACCCACCCGCACCAGCGCATCCGGCCCCGGCCGGTAGCCGACCAGGGCGCCCAGCACATGGTGCCCCAGCAGGTCGAACGTGTCGGGCTCCAGGCCGAGGTCCCGGCACAGCGCGATCAGCCGTGTCGGCGCCGCCACCCGCTGCTCCACCAGGGCAGAACGCAGCAGGTCCCGTAGCCCGTCACCGAGGGCGGACAGACGGGCTCCCATGATGGCGGTCAGGAGTGTCTCCCCGGCGATCCGCCGGAGCGCTTCAGCCGTCGCCCGGCGGACGACGTCAGTCGGATCCTTGGTCTCCAACACCCATCCCTTCATCCGTTGGTCGATCAGCTACCTCTCGTTCGACACCCTTCGCATGATCACGGCCACGGTCGGTTGTCGGCTAGGCCGGTGCGCGCACGCCGGACGGCTCCGGCTAGCCCGAAAACGAAGCTCCCCCTGACGTCGGCAACGATCGAGTCCCATCGCCGCGACGCCGGAAATCCCCACGAAAACTTCGTGGGATTTCCTCCTTTGTGGATACCATCGATGGGAATCCCGGCTCTGCCTACCCTGCCGCTCACCGGATCCACCACGTCCCGCCAGGCTCCGCTCGACACGCGGCAGCACCCTCCGTCCAGGTCGATGGAGACGTAGTGACGACGAAGGTTCCGACCGCCCACCGGTTCGACAGCCAGGACCCGGCAACGATCCACGGCTTCCTGACGAGCGCCTACGGCACCGAGGTCGTGATCCGCGCGGCCGCCGGGACCGGCTACCGGTTCCGCCATCATCGGGTGGACGCCGGCCCGTTCTGGTTGGAGGCGATGGACCAGACCACCCGACTCGATATCGATGTCGGACCGACCGCCGCCCTGGTGGTCGGTCAGGTCGTCAGCGGTCGCGTCGATCGCCACTGCCGGAATGTGGACGGTCGGTTCGGGCCGGGCGACGTCTTCCTGGCCGCCGCACCCGGCCTGCCCTACTCGGTGCGCTGGCTGCCCGGCAAGGTCACGATGTGCCTGCTGGGCCTTTCCGTGCTGGGCCGGGTCGCCGGTGGGGCACAGCCCGACCCGGCCACCACGGTCCAGTTCACCGGGCTGACGCCCATCTCGCCGGCGCTGACCCGGTTGTGGCGGCACACCACGAGCTACCTCAACCACGTGGTGCTCGGCAACCCGCACGCGTACCGGGAGCCACTGGTGATCGCCAACGCCGCCCGGCTGCTGGCCGCCTCGGCTCTCGCGGTCTTTCCGCACACCACCGCGGGCTGGCCGACCGCGACGGACCGGCGCGCCGCGACGACCGCGACGCTGCGCCGGGCGACGGCGTTCATTGAGGAGTACGCCGACCGCGACATCGGGGCGGCCGACATCGCCGCCGCGGCCCAGGTCTCGCTGCGGGCCCTGCAGCTGGCCTTCCGCCGTCACCTCGATACCACCCCGATGGCGCACCTGCGCCGCGTCCGGCTCGACCGTGCCCACCGCGACCTGCTACAGGCCGACCCACGGCAGGAAACGGTTTCGGCGATCGCCTCGCGGTGGGGATTTCTCAGTCACAGCCGGTTCACCGCCCGCTACCACGCCACCTACGGGATACCGCCAAGCCGCACACTACACGCCTGACCGGTGCCTGACCGACCGCCGCCGGCGGGTCACCGTCCAGACGATGGCCCGCTACCGCGGCGGGTGCCAGAATCGCCACATGCGGCGTGCGCTCGTCGACCGGAACGACGTGTTCGACCAGGCCTGGCGCTCGCTGAACACGCCCGGGTCGGTGCTGCTGGAGGGCCCGGCCGGCATCGGGAAGACCGCCTTGCAGCGGGCACTGGTCGCCGAGGCGACGCAGGCCGGCTGGCACGTGCTGGCCTGCGCGCCGACCGAGTCCGAGACCGACCTGCCCTTCGCCGCCCTCGCCGACCTGCTCCGCCCACTGGCGGATCTGGTGCTGGGCCTGCCACGTCCACAGCGGATCGCGGCCGAGATGGTGCTGCTCACCCACGACAGCGACGAAACCGTCGACGAGCGGGTGGTCGGAGCGGCAACCCGCTCGCTGCTGGAGGCCACGCTCGCGGCCGGCCGGCCGGTGCTGGTCGCCGTGGACGACGCGCCGTGGCTGGACCGGCCGAGCGAGCGCGCGCTACGGTTCGCGCTGCGCCGGGTCGGCCCCGGGCTGGCCACCCTGGTCAGCTCCCGCACCGACCACGCGCCGGCACTACGGGCCGCGCCTCTCGGGCTCGACACCTGCCCCGGTCCGCTGACCCGGCTGCCCCTGGCACCGCTGGGCGTCGGGGCCCTGCACCACCTCCTGCGGGAGCGGACCGGTGCCACGCTGAGCCGCCCGCTGCTCGCCCGGATCGCCCGCGAGTCCGGCGGCAACCCGCTCGTCGCCATCGAGGTGACCCGCGCGGTGCAGCGGCTGCCGCGGCCGCCGGAGCCGGCGCAGGATCTGCCGGTGGCCTCGTCCATGCACCAACTCCTCGGTGAGGTGCTCGCCCGGTTGCCGGCCCGGTGCCGCGACGCCGTACGGCTGGCCGCCCTGCTCGGCGTACCCCTGCTGCGGGACCTGGCCGCGGCGGGTTTCCCTCCCGCCGCGTTCGACGCCGCCGAGGAGGCCGGGCTGCTGGCGGTCGGGCCGCTGCGGGTGGAGTTCACCCATCCGGTCCACGCGGCGGCGGTTCGCGCCGGCATCCCGCCCGGTGTCCGGCGCGGCCTGCACCGCCGGCTGGCCGAGGTGGTGACCGACCCGGACGAGCGCGTCCGGCACCTGGCACTCTGCACCACCACGGCGGATCCGGTGGTCGCCGACGCCCTCGCCGCGGCCGCCGCCCGGCAGCACGTCCGGGGCGCGCCGGAGGCCGCCGCGAACCTGTATGAGTCGGCCGCGCGGCTCACCCCGACCGATGACGAAGCCGGCCGCGGGCGGCGGCTACTGGCGGCGGCCCGCTGCCGGTTCGGGTGCGGAGACCATCCCGGGGCACGAGCCGCCGCCGACGCGGTCGCCACCGGGTTCAGCGGCGAGGTTCGCGCCGAGGCGCTGCTGCTACGCGCGGTGGTCGCGTGGAGCGCCGACGAGTCGGGCGGCACCGCCGTCGAGGCCGCCGAGCGGGCACTGGCGGCCACCCGGCCGGATTCCCCGCTGGCCGGTCGGATCCACGCCCACCTGGCGCTCTTCGTCGACCTGCCGGACCCGGCGCGGACGCACGCGGAGGCCGCCATCGCCCTGCTCACCGGTCCCGACGGCGACCGCACACTGCTGGCCGCGGCGCTGCTGTACCTGTTCTTCCACGAGGTGCGCGCCGGTGAGCCGCCCCGCACCGAGTTGCTCGACCGCGCGCTGAAGACGGAGGGACCGGAGCCGTCGTGGCTGGCCGGCACGATCCCGGCGATCTGGTGGAAGGCGATCGACGATCCGGCGCAGGCCCGGGCCCGGCTGCGGACGATGCTGGACCTGGCCACGGCCCGGGGTGACGAGCCGTCACAGTACGAGCTGCTCAAGCACCTCGGCGAGACCGAACTGCTCGCGGGGCGCTGGGCGGCGGCCGAGCGGCACATCTCGGCGGCGCGCGAACTCGGCGAGTTGCTGGGCACGGAGGCGACCGCGGAGACCTGGCTGACCGGCCTGCTCGACGCCCTCCGCGGCCGGCTCGACGTGGCGCAGCAGGTGGCCGAGGCGGGCGTCCGGCTCGGCGAGCAACTCGACGACGACTGGTGCCTGCGCATCCACCTGCAACTGGGTGCGTTCGTCGCGCTCTGCGCCGGGCGGATGACCGAGGCCGCGGCCGGGTACGGCCGGCTCGCCACGACGGTCGATCGGCTGGGGCTGGCCGAGCCCCTGGCGCAGCGCTTCGAGGCGGACTGGATCGAGGCGTGCGTGGGGGCCGGTGATCTCGTCACCGCCCGCACCGCCCTCGACCGGTTGGCGCAGCGCCACCGGCGGCTGCCCCGCCCCTGGACGCTGCTGGGCCTGGCGCGCAGCCGCGCCCTGTTGGACAGCGCCGGTGGCGTCGACCCCTCGGCCGCCCTGGCCGACCTCGCCGCCGCGCGCGCCTCGGTGCCGCCCGACATCCTGCCGCTGGACCGGGCCCGGTGCCTACTCGTCGCCGGCGTGGTGCACCGCCGGTCGCGCCGTAAGCGCCCGGCCCGGGAGGCGCTGCGAGACGCGGCGGCCGAGTTCGACGCGATCGGCGCGTCGGCGTTCGCCCGGCGGGCCCGGGCCGAGGGGGCCCGTCTCGGCGGGCGCCCACCCGCGCCGTCGGACCTCACCGCCACGGAGGAACGGGTCGCCCGGCTCGCCGCGCAGGGACGGACCAGCCGGACCATCGCCGACGAGTTGTTCGTCAGCCCGAAGACGGTCGAGACGAACCTGTCCCGGGTCTACCGCAAGCTGGGCATCTCCCGCCGGGCCGAACTCGGTGCCGCGCTGGCCCGGGTCGGTGGGCCCGACGAGCGGGGGCGCCGGACGGAACCGGCGGCATCGAAGGCCGGTGCACCGTCCGGTGCCCTCGGCGGCGGCAAAGGCTAGGGAAACACCGGATTCCTCCACGGCTGGCCGACCGTAGCGTCAGGACGTCACCTGCCGGAGCCCGGTCCGGGTGGCGGCCGGGTGGGAGAAGGGAACAGAACACGTGCGGCGACTGATCCTGCCCGTGGTCCTCGCGGCCATGCTCGCGCTGACCGGCTGCGACAGCACCGAAACCCCGCCGCCGGAGGCGGGATCCGGCACGGACGCCGACCTCGACCTGCCCGCCGGCGACGCCGGTACGCAGCGTCCGGCCTGTCCCTTCACCGCGGCCCAGATCTCGGAGTTCGTCGGCCAGTCGATGGTCGACGACGGCAACTGCAGCTTCGGCGACGGCAAGGGGGTGGCCACCCTCTCCGTGACGACCGCCTCCCAGCTCGCCGGCGAGACGACCTACGACTACCAGCGCCAGCAGGCCGGTCAGATCTACCAGACGGTGACGGATCTCGATGGTGCCGGCAAGGGCTACCTGGCAGTCAAGGACATCGGTGCCGAGGCGGTGGTGGTCGGCGGCGCCGGCAGCTTCACCGTGACCCTGAGCAGCTTCGAGCGCCTCGGCGCCGAATCCGACGGGTACGAGCGGGCGCTGCGCCGCCTGCTCGACGCCCTGCCCCGCTGACGTCGGCCGGAGGAGACGACCGTGAGGTACCTGAGGCTCGCCGGCGCGGCAGCTGTCGCCGTGACCGTGCTCGCCGCCTGCGGGGGTGACCCGGGCACCGGGGCGACCCCACCATCGCCGGCCGAGGCCGTGGCGCCGGTCGAGGCGACCGGCGCACCCGAGCCGCCGATCGACGCGCCACAGGTCGACGCGCCCGAGATCGACGCCTGCGCGCTGGTGTCCAAGGCGGAGGCCGAGAAGCTGGCGGGCACGCCGCTGGAGGACGCGGTGTCGGTCCGCGAGACCTGCACGTACACCGGGCCGGTATCGGGGCCGTTGGCACAGGTGGAGGTCTTCGTCGGCGATGGGGCGCAGAAGATTCTCGACATCGACCGCGAACTCGGGCACGAGTTCGAGACGCTCTCCGGAATCGGGGACGAGGCGCACCTTCAGGACGGCTCGGTCTTCGTGCACGCCTCCGGGGTCTGGGTCGCCATCCGGCTGGTCCGGCTGGACGACATGGCCACGTACGACAAGCGCCTGACGGAGCTGGCCCGGACGGTCGCCGGGCGGCTCTGACCCGACCGGGCCGGGCCGGTCACGCGCGGTCCGGCTCGGCCGGGTAGTCGGCGGAATCATCGGCGCGCCGCCGGGCGAAGCGCTCCCGGACGACGGTGCTGGCCTCCTCCTCGCCGCAGCCGAGGCTGCGCAGCAGGTCGGTGGCGACGGTGCGGATCTGGGCCACCACCACGCTGCCGGAGAAGCCGACCCCCTCGTCGTACGCCTCGGCCGCCCGGTCCACCGCCTTGAGGACCAGCAGCTCGGACCGTTCCGTGTGGTGCCCGCTCTCCGCCTCGATCTGGAGCAGCGCGAGGGCGTCGCCGAAGTCGTGCACCGCGCCCGGCAGCCCGGGTGGGACGGGTTCGCCGTCGCGGACGGCGGTGGCCCCCCGGCGCAGCATCTCCTGGCTGCCCCGGATGGCCAGGTCCAGGTAGCGCGTGCCGCGTTGGTAGTGCTCGAACTCGCGCCGCCGGTGCCAGCGGGCCGGCGAGACCGCCACCGCCTCCTCCGCGCCGGAGACGGCGTCGTTGAGCAACGCGAGCTGAGAGTCCAGGGCGCCCAGTTCGTCCCGTGCCCGGGCCACCATCTCGGCGTCACCGCTGGACATCCCGTCCGCGGCGGCGTGCAGGTGTTCGATCAGGGCCGCGAAGAGCGGGCGCGCGGCCTTCTGGATGATGCGCAGCGGGTTGGCCGGCAGGACGGCCACCACCACCACGGCGGAGAGCCCGCCGATGATCGCGTCGATGATCCTGGGTACCTCCAGCCCGCGCTGGAACGGCGCGAGCGTGGCGATCAGCACCGCCGTGCCGCCCGCCTGGGTGACGACCTGGCCGCCCCGACTCAGCGTGAGGGCGAGCAGGATGGCCAGGGTGACCACGGTGCCGATCTGCCAGGGTCCGGTGCCGATGATCGCGATCAGGGCATCGCCGACCAGGAGACCGGCCAGCACCCCGAGCAGCAGCTCGACGGTGCGGCGGGTGCGGCGGCCGATCGCGGCGGCGATGGTGCCGACGGCAGCGGTGGGAGCGAAGACCGGCGACGGGTGGTGCAGCACCTCGTGCGCCACCGTCCAGGCGAGCGCGGCGGCCACCCCGGCCTGCACGGCGAGGATGGCGTACAACTCCAGGGTCCGGCGCCGCTCCCGCCAGCCGACCCGCCGGCTGAACCCGCCGACCGCCCCCGCGACCCCGGCCTCCACCCGGCGCGCGGCGCCCCGCGCCCGGCCCCAGCCCCGCTCGCCCGCCGCCACCACGCCGCCGACTACCCCGCCGGGCCGTGCTCATTCACCGTCCGGCGGTACCAGCGGTGGCGGCGACATCGCGATGTGTCGATTGACAAAGTTGTTGATCCAAACTTATGGTGCGAGCCGGCCGGATGTTTCCGGTGGTCCGGCGACGCCCGGCCAGCCACCCGTCGACACCATCACCACACGAGGAGCGTCATGGCTGGGCTGAGGGGCACACTACGAAGGACACGCTGGCGATTCGGTCTGGTCGCCAGCGGCATCGCCGTACTGCTGGCCGGGGTCGGCCTGGTCAATGCCGGTGCCGCCCAGGCGGCGGCCGGGTGCCGGGTGGCATACTCCGCCCCCAGCCAGTGGCCGGGCGGCTTCACCGCCAGCGTGGACGTGACCAATCTCGGCGACCCGCTCGACGGCTGGCGGCTGACCTGGACGTTCCCCTCCGGGCAGCGGGTGACGCAGGCGTGGAACGCCACGGTCACCTCGTCCGGCGACAACGTCACCGCCGCCAACCTGAGCTACAACGCCGCACTGGCCACCAACCAGACGGTCTCGTTCGGCTTCAACGGGTCGTGGTCCGGGAGCAACACGGCGCCGACCACGTTCGCCCTCAACGGCGTCACCTGCACCGGCAGCGTCGGTCCCACCACCCCGCCGCCGAGCACCCCGCCGCCGAGCACCCCAGCGCCCACCACGCCGCCGCCGACCACCCCGCCGCCGGCCGGTGACCCGATGGCGTACGTGGCCGCGATGCAGCCCGGCTGGAACCTCGGCAACAGCTTCGACGCCGTCGGTGCCGACGAGACGGCCTGGGGCAACCCCCGGGTCACCGCGGCGCAGCTGGACGCCATCCGGGCGCAGGGCTTCAACAGCATCCGGATCCCGGTCACCTGGAGCAACCACCACGGGCCGGCACCGTCGTACACCATCGACGCGGCCTGGCTGAACCGGATCAAGGAGGTCGTCGGCTGGGCCCTGGACGACGGCTTCTACGTGATGATCAACCTTCACCACGACTCGTGGCAGTGGATCCACGAGATGCCCACCAACCGGACCACGGTGTTGAACCGCTACAACGCGCTCTGGACCCAGATCGCGACCGCGTTCCGGGACGCCTCGCCGAGGCTGCACTTCGAGAGCGTCAACGAACCGCAGTTCGCCAACAGCTCCGGCGACGCCCAGAACGCGCAGCTGCTGGACGAACTGAACACCTCGTTCCACCGGATCGTGCGCGCCTCCGGCGGCAACAACGCCACCCGGATGCTGGTCCTACCGACCCTGCACACCTCCGCCGACCAGGCCCGCGTCGACGAGTTGGCGGCCACCATCAGCCGGCTGAACGACCGCAACCTGATCGCCACCGTGCACTTCTACGGCTACTGGCCGTTCAGCGTCAACGTCGCCGGCGGCACCCGCTTCGACGCGGTCGCCCAGCAGGACCTCACCGACTCCTTCGACCGGGTCCACCGGGCCTTCGTCGCCCGGGGCATCCCGGTCGTCATCGGCGAGTACGGGCTGCTCGGCTTCGACCGGCACACCGGCACCATCCAGCAGGGCGAGAAGCTGAAGTTCTTCGAGTTCTTCGGCTACCACGCCCGCAGCAGGCAGCTCACCACCCAGCTCTGGGACAACGGCCAGCACTTCAACCGGACCAGCTTCCAGTGGCGGGACGCGGAGCTGTTCGCCCAGATCAGGTCGAGCTGGACGACCCGCTCCGGCACCGCCTCCGCCGACCAGCTGTACGTGCCGCGTACCGGCTCGGTCACCGCCGGGTCGCTCACGCTGAACCTGAACGGCACCACCTTCTCCGGGCTGCGCCAGGGCAGCACCGAGCTGGTGCGGGGCACCGACTACACCGTCTCCGGCAGCCAGCTCACCATCACCGCGAGCGCGCTGACCCGGCTGGTCGGCAACCGGGCGTACGGGGTCAACGCCACCCTGCACGCGCGGTTCTCCGCCGGCGTGCCCTGGCGGATCGACGTGATCACCTACGACACGCCGGTGCTGTCCAACGCCACCGGGTCGACCGACTCCTTCGCCGTCCCGACCCAGTTCCGGGGCGACCAGTTGGCCACCATGGAGGCGAGGAACGCCGACGGCAGCAACGCCGGCCCGCACGACTGGACGTCGTTCAAGGAGTTCGACGTGACGTTCGCCCCCGACTACACCGGCGGCCGCATCACGCTGACCGACACCTTCTTCGGCGAGGTACGCGACAACGCCCCGGTCACCCTCACCTTCCACTTCTGGAGCGGTGCACAGGTGACCTACCGGGTCACGAAGTCCGGCAGCAGCGTCACCGGCGTCACCGGCTGACGCGCCCGCGCCACCGGCCGTCCTGGACGGCCGGTGGCGCCCGGGGGTCATGATGAATCCATGATCCGCTTCGTGTTGAACGTGCTCTGGCTCATCTTCGGTGGCGGGCTGGTGCTGGCGATCGGTTACGGCATCGCCGCCCTGATCTGCTTCGTGCTCATCGTCACCATCCCGTTCGGCGTCGCGTCGCTGCGCCTGGCGTCGTACTCGCTGTGGCCCTTCGGCCGGACCCTGGTGCCCAAGCCCGGTGTCGGCGTGGCCTCGGGCATCGCCAACGTCATCTGGGTGCTCCTGGCCGGCTGGTGGCTGGCCCTGTCGCACATCGTCGCCGGCGTCGGCCTCTGCCTCACCATCATCGGCATCCCGTTCGGCGTGGCCAACTTCAAGCTCGTCCCGGCGGCGATCTGGCCGCTGGGCCAGGAGGTCGTCCCCGCCCCGTAACGGTCCGCCCGCCGCGTTTGGGCGGCGTGCACCGGGTACCGGAGACGGCGTGCGCAGCGAACGCGACCGGGACGGGCGTCCGGCCGGCACCGCGCCGTCCCGCCGCCGGCGGGCGGTGCTGGTGCCCCCGGGCGGTGGGGTACCGACGCCGCCGCGACGGGTCCGCTGGGCCGGCGCGGTGGCGGCGCTGGGCTGCCCGCCGTTCCGGGCGTTCTGGGTGGGGGCGATCTGCGCCAGCACCGCCACCTGGATGCTCAACCTGACCGTGCCCCTGCTGCTCTACCAGGCGACCGGGCGGGCGCTCTGGGCGGGTCTCGGCGCGTTCGCGCAGTTCGTGCCGGCGATGCTCGGCTCTCCGGTCGGCGGGGTGCTGGCCGACCGCTACCCCCGCCGCGCGGTGCTGGCCGTCACCCAGCTGGTCGCGCTCGCCGTCGCCCTGCTGCTGGCGCTGCTCAGCCGGGACGGGACGGCATCACCGCTGGCGCTGCTGGCCCTGGTCGCCGCCGCCGGCGCGGCCAACGGGGTGCAGACCCCGGCCTGGCAGAGCCTCATCCCACAACTGGTGCCGCCCCGGCATCTGCTCAACGCGATCGCCCTCAACGCGATGCAGGCCAACGCCGCCCGGGCGCTGGGACCGGTGCTCGCCACGGCGGTGCTGGTCCGTTCCGGAAGCACCGCGGCGTTCCTGGTGGCGGCGGGCGCCAACGTCACGATGCTGCTGGCCCTCGCGACGATCCGGCCGCGTACGCCGGCGGAGCCGGCACCGCCGGAGCCGATGTTCGCCCGGCTGCGCGGCGGCGTGCGGTACACCCGCCGCGTCCCCGGACTGCTGGTCGCGGTGCTGCTCGCCGGCTGCGTGTCCTTCGTCGGTACGCCGATCGTCCAGCTCGCCGCCGTCTTCGCCACCGACGTGTACGACGCCGGTACCGGCGGCGCCGGCCTGCTCGCCTCCGGGCTGGGCATCGGCGCCGTCCTGGGCGCGGTGCTGCTCAGCGTGTACGGCAGCGGCCGGCGGCGGTCCGGCGTCGCCGGTGTCGCGCTGGCCGTACACGGTCTCGCGACCTTCGCCCTGGCCGCGGCGCCGACGCTCTGGCTCGGCTTCGCCGCGGTGGTCGTGCTCGGCACCAGCTACCTGGCGGTGCTCTCCACCGCCAACGTGACGGTGCAGGTGCTGGCGCCCGACGCCCTGCGGGGACGGGTGGCCTCGCTGTACTGGATGGCCTTCGCCGGTGCCTATCCGGCGGGCGCGCTGGTGCAGAGCTGGCTGGCCGATGTGATCGGGGTGCGGTGGGCCGTGGCGCTCACCGGGCTGGCGCTGGGCGTCGTGGTGGTGGCGCTGCGGCGCCGCCGGCTGCTCGACGCGCTCGACGCCGACGCCGACGTACCGACCGGCCGGTGAACGATCTTGTTTATCCGCTCCGGCTCTCGGGTAGCACCGCCGGTCACCGACGAAGTGCCGAGCCCCGCGCCCCGCGCGGTGACGGGGACGCCGCAGGGAAGGTAGGCCGCGTGACCCGGGAGTGGCGCAACTGGTCCGGCAGCATCCGGTTCACCCCGCGCGGCGTGCTGGAGCCGGCGGACGAGTCCGAGGTGGTCGAGCTGGTCCGGCACGCCCGCGAGTCGGGCGCGACGTTGCGGCCGGTCGGCTCCGGTCACTCGTCGAGCCCCCTGGTGCGTACCGACGGGTTCCTGGTCAGTGTCGACCGGCTCGCCGGCGTGCTGTCGCACGACGCCGGGCGGCGGCGCGCCACGGTCGGTGCCGGCACCAGGCTGGAGGACCTCGGCGAGGGCCTGTTCGACGCCGGGCTGGCGATGGCGAACCTGGGCGACATCGACTACCAGACGATCGCCGGTGCGACCGCGACCGGCACCCACGGCACCGGGCCGCGATTCGGCAACCTCTCCACCCAGATCGCCGGGGTACGCCTGGTGACCGGCACGGGCGAGGCGCTGGACATCTCGGCGGAGCGCAACGCCGAGTTGCTGCCGGCCGCCCGACTGTCGCTCGGGGCGCTGGGCATCGTCACCCGTATCACCCTGGACGTCCAACCACACTTCGAAGTGGTCCGGCGCACCTGGTGCGCGCCGCTGGAATGGACGCTGGCGCATCGGGAGGAGTCGCAGCACCGGCACCGCAACCTCGACTTCTACTGGTACCCGCGCAGCAACCTGACCCAGGTACGCGCCCTGGACGACCACATCGACCCGCCCGAGCCGATCTGGACCGGCCCGATCCGGGAGCGGGAGACCGGGCCGCTGCACCACAAGCTGCCGCAGGACCGCGAGCTGCGGTTCGAGGAGATCGAGTACATGCTGCCCAGCGAGGCGTTCGAGGAGTGCTTCGCTGAGGTACGCCGGCGCATCCTCGACCGCCACCGGAAGGCCGTCGCCTGGCGGCTGCTCGTGCGTACCGTCGCCGCCGACGACATCCACCTCAGCAACGCCAACGGCCGGGCGACCACCACCATCGCCTGCCTGCACAACGTCGACCTGCCGCACGAGGAATACTTCGCCGACATGGAAGCGGTCTTCCGGAACTTCGGCGGCCGACCGCACTGGGGCAAGAAACACTCGCTGACCGCGAAGGAGCTGCGGGAGCTCTACCCGGACTGGGACACCTTCGCCGGCGTCCGCCGCCGGCTCGACCCGGACGGCGTGCTGCTCACCCCGGACCTGGCCCGGCTGCTGGAGGAGGCGTGATGGACCCGATCGGCGCGACCACGTGGGTGGTGCCCGGCGGGCGCATCCCCTTCCCCAGCCACGGCGAGGAACCGGACTTCACCGGCTTCGACCAGCTCTGCGTGCTCAACACCGGTGACCGGCCCGCCGAGTTGGAGCTGACCGTCTACTACACCGACCAGGAGCCGGTCGGCCCGTACCCGCTCACGGTGCCGCCCCGACGGATCCGCCACGTACGCCTCAACGACCTGGTCGACCCGGAGGCGATCCGCCTGGCCCGCCCGTACGGCGCGGTGCTCACCTCCTCGGTGCCGGTGGTGGTGCAGTTCCAGCGGCAGGACACCCGCCTACCCGGCGTTCTCGCCCTGACCGACGTCATCGCCCACCCCGCCGGCTAGGCCGGCCGAGGTCGGTCAGCCGAGGGTGGACCAGTAGTCCCAGAAGCGCACCAGGATGGCCAGCAGGATCACCACGTACCAGGTGACCAGGATGAAGCTGTGGTAGCTGGCGACCTCGGCCAGCCGCGCCAGCGGGGACGACGGCGGCAGCCGCCGGAGGTTGTGCAGGGTGGTGTAGAGGAAGATCGCGATGGTGACGACCCAGACCACCATGCAGTACGGGCAGAGCGCCGAGATGACGTACAGGCTCTGGTAGACGAGCCAGTGCACGAAGACGACACCGAAGGTGGCCCCGGCCTGCAGGCCGAGCCAGCACCAGCCGGGCAGCCGAACGCCGGCAAGCAGGATGACGCCGATCGTAGTGACCACGGCGAAGCCGGCGATGCCGATCAGTGGGTTGGGGATGCCGAAGGCGGCGGCCTGCGGCGTGATCATCACCGAGCCGCAGGACAGGATCGGGTTGATGCTGCACGTCGGCACGTAGTCGGCGTCGGCCAGCAGGTTGATCTTCTCGACGGTGAGGGTGGTCGCGGCGAGCAGGCCGATGCCGCCGCCGACGGCCAGCACCCACGCGGTGACCCGGGCGAGGAAGCCGGCCTCCGGCGCGGTCGCGTCCGGGCGGCGGTCGACGGTGGCGGTCATCCAGCGAGGGCGGCGTCGATGGCGGCGACCAGATCCTCCTGGGTACGCACCTGGGTCAGCTCGCGGCCGTCGAGGAAGAACGTCGGGGTGCCCCGCACGCCGACGGACTCGCCGTCGGACTTGTCCCGGGCGACCCGGGCCGCGGTGGCCGGGTCGTCCAGGTCACGCGCGAAGCGCTCCAGGTCCAGGCCGAGGGTACGGGCGTAGCCGAGGAACGCCTCCGTCTGCGGGGTGCGCTGGTGCCCCCAGGCGTCCTGGTTCTCGAAGAGCAGGGCGTACATCCCGGCGAACCGATCCTGGTTCGCGGCGGCCTGCGCGGCCCGGGCGGCCAGTTCCGCGTTCGGGTGGCCGGGGACCGGGAAGTACCGCACCACGACGGTGATCCGATCCTGGTAGGTGGCGAGGATGTCCTTGACCGCCGGGTACGCGGCGGCGCACGACTCGCACTCGAAGTCGAGGAACTCCACCAGGGTGACCCGGCCGTCGGCGCTGGTGGAGAGCCGGTGACTGTCGTCGCGGACCAGCACGGCCGGGTCGACCGGCGCACCGGTCTGGCCGGCGGTGCGGGGGGCGGTGTGCCGGTTCACGGTCAGCACGCCGAGGCCGGCCAGGATCACCACCAGGATCATCGCCAGCGTCAGTCGGGTGTTCCTCGTCATGGGGGCGTCAACCTTCTCTGCGGGTACGGCCCATGCTGTACCGGCCGGCTGGCAGATTCCTGGGAACGGGCTGAGGGATCACGCGCCGGCTCGTCACCAGTGCGCGCCGTCACAGACGCCGTCGGCGTCGGTGGGCTCCACCTGCAACGTGGCGTGCTCGATCTGGAAGCGGTCGTGCAGGACCTGGCGGGCGGCGGCCAGCACCCGGGCAAGGTCGGCGTCGGCGTCGAGGGTCAGGTGGGCCGAGGCCACGTCCATGCCCGAGGTGAGGGTCCACACGTGCAGGTCGTGCACGTCGGCGACGCCGTCCACCCCGCGCAGCCCGGCCCGCACCTCGGCGACGTCGACGTGCGGCGGCGCGGCCTGCACGAGCACCCGCAGGGCGGCGCGGCCGAGCCGGTAGGTACGGGGAAGGATGAACAGGCCCACCGCCACGGCGACGATCGGGTCGGCGTACCACCAGCCGGTCGCCGCGATGATCCCGGCCGCAACGATCACGCCGATCGAGACGAGCAGGTCACCGAAGACCTCCAGGTACGCGCCGCGCACGTTCAGGCTCTCCTTCGCGCCGGAGCGCAGCAGCAGGAACGCCACCACGTTGGCGACCAGCCCGGCCACGGCCACCGCCAGCATCGGGCCGACCAGGATCTCCGGCGGTTCGTCGAGCCGCCGGAGCGCCTCCACCAGCACGTAGAGGGCCACCCCGGAGAGCAGCACCGCGTTGGCCAGGGCGGCCAGGACCTCCATCCGGTACAGGCCGAACGTGCGTTGCCCGTCCCGAGACGCCCTGCTCGCCGCGGTGATCGCCGCGAGCGCCATGCCGATGCCGAGCACGTCGGTGAACATGTGCCCGGCGTCCGAGAGCAGGGCCAGGGAGCCGGTCACCCACGCCCCGACCGCCTCCACCAGCATGAAGACCGCCAACAGGGCGAAGGCCGCCCACAACCGCCCGCGGTGCTTCTCCCCCGCCCGCAGGACCTGCTGCCCGTGATCGTGTCCGGCGCCCACCCCGACCCCTCTCGTCCACCGTCACGAGCAACATATGCTTACATTGCTATGAATGCAATCATGTCGGCTCGACCTGTGGAATCGGACACGTGGGCTTGACGTCCGGATGGCTACCAGCGCGGCAGGACCTCGCCATCGGTCGCCTCCACAGGGGCGATCTGCACGCTCAGCTGCGTCCCCAGCTCGCGGAAGCCCAGTCGCCGGGCAAGTCGCCGCGACGGCTCCAGACGGGCCCGCCACTGCGGCAACAACGCCTGCCGCAGCGCGTCCGCAACGGCCGCCGACGCCACCGTCCCGGCTAGGCCCCGGCCGCGACACCGGGAGTCGGTCAGCACGCACAGGTGGGCGACCGACCCGGGCCACTCCCGGTAGCCGGCCGCCGCCACCACCTCCGACCTGTCTCGGACCACGAACACGGGCGAGGTCGCCTCCTCGATGCCGCTCTCCCCCGCCTCGTCGGCGCCGACCCGCCCCAGCAACCGGCCGAGGTCGGGATGCCCCGGCGGCAGTACCTCCGGCGTGCCGGACGAATCGGGTACCCGCTCGAAGTTCCGCTCGTCCAGGTAGGCCAGCGCGGCTGGGCCGAGCACGCCCTGGATCTCCGGCCGGTCGCGCCAGCGTCCGGCGTCGACCGCCTCGCTCGCGGGCCGGCCCGACAGGGACCCGTGCAGGTACCGGGCAACGCCCGGATGCGGCACGGTGGCGATGCCCGCGTCCCCCAGGACCACGATGCCCGCCCATCCCGGCGGGGCCAGCCGGGAGCCGGCAGCGGTCACCACCCGTACGCCGGCCGGCGGGAAGCTGGTCGCGACGCCGGCAAGGCCGACCCAGAGGTCCCGGACGCGTTCGATGAGAGCCATGGTCGGATGTTGCCCGGGTCCGGCGGGCAACGGAAACTGGTTTCGGTCGATCTGCTGTCGGCCCGATGCCGGTCCCGGCCGCCGGCCACGGGTCAGCGTGCGCGGCGAGTGGCGCGCAGGGCGCCCAGGATCACCCTCGGGGTGGCGAGCGAACTCGGATGCTCCCGCATGGAGACGACCTCGTTGAACCGGCGTGCGATGGTCACGTCGGTGACGGTCGCCGTGACGATCTGCCGGCTCACCCAGCTGGAGAACCGGTAGCCGCGCGGGTAGGGCCCGTCGACGTGCGGCAACGCGAGATCGGCCGAGGTCGACATCGACCAGGCGGCGTCGACCACGACCCGCTGCAGGGCGAAGAAGTGGCGGGCGGGTACGCCCAGATCCGGGCCGGATCGCAGGTAGCTCGACAGGCAGGCCGCGTGCAGGGCCGCCGTGGTGATCCCCTGCCCGTACACCGGGTTGAACGAGGCGACCGCGTCGCCGACGCTGACCAGCCCGGCCGGCAGCCGGGTCAGCCCGTCGAAGTCCCGCCGCCGGCTGTCGGCGTGCCGGTAGGTCTGCACGTCACCGAGCATCTCGCTGTCGGCGACCGCGCCGAACTCCGGGGGAAACTGTTCCCGCAGCCGGCGTACGAAGTCCTCCGCGGTGCGGCCGGGACGGTTCTCCCCGTACCCCGCCATCATGGCCATCCACCGGCCGTCTTCGATGGCGAAGAACGCGGCACCGGCGACGTCCGACGACCGCGCCGGACTGTGCAACGCCAGCACGACGGTGTGCTCCGGGTTCGCCTCGCGCCGCCGGAACAGGGCGGTCGCGTAGTTGAGGTTCACCGTCATCCGCCGCAGGGCCGGCCTTTCCCAGCCGGCCTCCTCCAGCCACTCGGACAGGCGGCTCGATCGGCCCATGGCGTCCACCACGAGGGTGGCGTTCTCGACACCGGGCACGCCACCGACGTCGTAGCGGACGCCGGTGACGGCGGCGCCGTCGAACACCAGTCCGGTGGCGCGGGCGGTGATCGTCTTGACGTTGGGCAGCCGGAGCACCTGCTGACGGATCAGCGACTCCAGCAGGGGCCGGCTGCCGGCCAGGCTGTCGGCGTCGTCCGGGACGACCACCTTCAGCCGGCCGTCCAGGTAGTTCCGCCGGGCCGCGGGCGGGGCCCCGATCGCCCCCTGGGCCAGGGCCTGTTCCCGGAACCCCGGGAACAACTGTTCGAGTTGGAGGAAACCGCCGGGCAGCAGCGCGTGCAGCTGGGTTCCCTGCGGTACGCCGGGCCGTCCGCCGGTCGTGTGCAGGTCGTCGCGGTCGATGACCACGACGCTGTCCGCGTAGTCGGACAGCACCCGGGCGGCCAGCATCCCGGCGACACTGCCGCCGATCACCACCGCCTTGTCCATGACGGGGGACGCCTGGTCGGGCGGTCGCACCGCGTTCAGCGCGGCGAGGACCCGAGCCGGAGAGAGGGACATCGTGCTCTCCAAAGGGGTACGAGGTGTGGCGCCTCTCCGCATGCCCGCCATTGGCCTGCGGGGCAGGCCGGCGGAACCGGGGCGGTCGGCATGACGCTCAACGATCGTTGCACAGCGAGGGAACGTCACCGAAAACCTGACCACCCGTGGTCGTACGCGCGAGCGCCACGCCGTTGTGGGGGTCAGGTCGTGGCGGCCTCGTCCCGGGTGGTGGCCGGTCGCGTGCCGACCCGGTTGACCAGGTAGCCGAAGGCCGCTGCGGTAAAGAACATGACAATGCCGTAGACGGCCCCGGGAATCGCCATCTGGGTGCTGTTGAGCAGTGCCGGGCTGAGCGCGATCGTGATGGCCAGGGTGCTGTTGTGGATGCCGATCTCGAAACCGGCCGCCTTCGCGGCGCTCCGTTCGACGCCGGCCAGCCGTGGCACCCCGTACCCGATGCCGAGGCTCAACAGGTTGAACGCCAGCACGGCCAGGCCGACCGAGACAAAGTAGTCGGCGAGGTTCTCGCGCTCGCCGAGCACGGCGCCGACGATCACCGCGACCAGCACGACGACGGACAGGAACCGGACCGGCCGGTTCAGGCGCTCGGCCACGTGCGACGCCCGGGCCCGGATCAGCATGCCGACGAGGACCGGGATGAGCACGATGGCGAACACCTGCAGCACCTTGTCGAACTGCAGGCCGATGCTTCTCGCGTCGCCGAGGAAGTAGGCCGCCGACAGGTTGACCACGATCGGCAGGGTGAACACGGCCAGCACCGAGTTGATGGCGGTCAGGGTGATGTTCAGGGCCACGTGCCCGCCGAAGAGGTGGCTGTAGAGGTTGGCCGTGGTGCCGCCGGGTGAGGCGGCCAGCAGCATCATCCCGACGCCCAGCTCCGGTGGCAGGTCGAAGGCGAGGACCAGGCCGAAGCAGAGCGCCGGCAGGAGCAGCACCTGGCATGCCAGCGCGATGACGGCGGCCTTCGGGTGTCGGGCCACCCGGCGGAAGTCATCGATGGTCAGTCCGAGACCCAGACCGAGCATGATGATGCCGAGGGCGATGGGTAGTCCGATCAGGGTCAGGGCGGAGTCCATGACACGACATCGTTACCACCCGGTAACGCACTCACAATCCCCCATGCGGCCGGCGTGTGTCGCCCCCGCGCCTGGAACTTCTCGCCACCGCCGCACAACGTTTCCTTCCGGCCCGGACTCTCCCTGTCATGAAGGACGCCCAGGCAGGGCTGAAGGGGGTGCAGGTGTCCGATGACGGCTTCCGCGAGTTCGTCGAGATCCGGTACGCGGACCTGATCCGGACCGCATACCTGCTGACCGGTTCACGGCACGCGGCCGAGGATCTGGTGCAGATCGCGCTGATGCGGGTGATGCGCCGATGGCGACAGGTGGACCAACCGATGGCGTACGTCCGCCAGATCATGGTCAACGAAAGGACCCGGCTCTGGCGCCGATTCGGGTTCCGAGAGTTCCTCGCCGGCATCACCGGTTCCTGGCGGCCGCAGACCGAGCACGGCGGGAACCGGGACCTGGCCGACGACGTCGTGGTCCGCGACGAGGTGCTCGCCGCTCTGCAGCACCTGCCGCCCCGGATGCGCGCGGTGCTGGTGCTGCGCTACTGGGAGGACCTCACCGAGGCCCAGGTCGCCGAGACACTCGGTTGTTCGGTCGGCACTCCCAAGGGTCGTTAGATGCTAAGGTCGATGTTAGCAGCTAGGGACATCGATTGAACAGGGGACGATCCGATGGTACGGCGGGGAACGCGGGCCGGGAACCGGGTTCGGTTCGACACCAAGGACGCGCTGCTGGCCGGTGGCGCTGACGTGCGGGCACTGCGGTATCAGCGGGCCAGCCAGGACAAGAAGGAACAGGGCAAGAGCGTCGGTGATCAGGGCAAGCTGAACCTTGCCGAGATCACGAAGCGGTCGTGGAAGGATGCCGGGTCGTTCACCGACAACCACCGGTCGGCGAGTCGGCACGCCACGAAGGAGCGTGAGCAGTTCGAGTTGCTGATCGAGCAGATCCGCGCCGGTAAGGGTGACGTGCTGGTGATCTGGGAGATCTCCCGCAAGGAACGCGACCTCGCGGTGTACGTGCGGATCCGGGACATGTGCACCGAGGTCGGCTTGTACTTCTGGCTGGTCGGTGGGGTGTTGTACGACCTGCGGGACAAGAACGACCGGATGATGCTCGGCTTCCAGGCCGTGCAGGCGGAGTGGCTGGCCGACTCGATCCGGGACAACGTGTTGCGTGGCATCGTCGGCGCGGCCGAGGCGGGGCGTCCGCACGGGAAGGTGACCTACGGCTACCGGCGGATCTACGACCAGCGCACCAAGGCGTTGCTGCGGCAGGAGCCGGACACCGAGATCCGCAAGGCCGTGGGCGCGGATGAGACGGTGACGGAGTACAGCCATGCCGGGGTGGTGCGGGACAACTTCACGAAGGTCGCCGCCGGGGTTCCGCTGATCACGATCGAGGACGAGTTGAACGCCAAGGGCATCCCGTCGCCGCAGGGGTCGACGTGGCGGCGTGGGATCATCCGCAAGCAGGTGCTCAACCCGGCCTACATCGGCAAGCGGGTGTTCCGGGGCGAGATCGTCGGGGACGGGATCTGGCCGGCGTTGGTGGATGAGGACACCTATTGGGCGTGCGTGCGGCTGTTGGAGGATCCGTCCCGGACGACCACGCGGGCGGGGCGGGCCGTCCACCTGCTGTCCTACATCGTCGCGTGCGGAGTGTGCGGCGGCCCAATCTCGTCCGGGCATGTGTCCCGGCACGGGTGGGAGGGGCAGGTGTACTCCTGCTTGAAGAAGCGGTGCGCCGCCGTGAAGGCGGAGTTCCTGGACGAGTACGTTCAGCGGACCGTGGTGGCGTGGCTGTCGCTGCCGGAGACCGGCGAGATGCTGTCCGCGCTGTCCGGTGGGGATGAGCAGGCGGCGCACGCCCGCGCCGAGGCCGCCCGGCTGCGCGCCGAACTGGAGGACTGGCGCAAGCTGGGCGAGGAAGGTGAGGTGTCCGCCATCGCCTACGCCCGCGCCGAGAAGGGCCTGACAGCGCAGATCGCCGAGCACGAGGCGCGGGCGAAGGAGGCGGGTATCCCGCCCGTGCTGCGCGGGATGATCGGCGAGCACGCCGCCCGCAGATGGGCCGAGTTGGGTGACGAGGTGGCGGTGAAGCGGGAAATCATCCGTACCGTGGCCGACATCAAGCTGTTGCGGGCCGGCAAGGGCAGCCGCCAGCCGTTCGGCGCGCATCGCCTCGAATGGACGTGGCGGTTCGGCCCGGACGCCGAGCAGGACGCGGCGTAGCCCGCCGCACGACAGAAGCGCCGGGCGGCCCGGACCCGTTGGGGTCGGGTCGCCCGGCGCTCGCATGTCAGGCCGCCCGGTCGGTGCCGGTGGTGTCGCGTTCGTTCCACCGCAGCATCCGGGCAATCCGGATCGCCACGTCAGGAGTCATCGGTGGCGCGGTCCGGGCGAGTGCCTGGATCTCGTCTTCGGTCGCCGGGTCGAGCAGGTAACGGGCCATCGGTAACGTCCCCCGTGCGTCCGGATGGCCAGGCGTGTTCGCGTGCGGGTTGTCGGCGGGGGTGGGGCCGCTGTCCGGCGTCGTTGGCTGGTGGAGCGGCTCCTGGTCGCCTCGTGGGCGACGGCGTGGGTCAGGTGTCGTCGTCTGGCTTGTGGCCATCGTCCTCCACGGTTGTTCCTGCTGGATTCCGGTTTGCTGTGGTCATCGCTTTCGCCTTTCCTTGGTTCGAGAATGACGCGGGGGCGTTACCACCCGCGCTACCCGTAGCCCTCGGTGACAGTCTTTTCTGGCACGAGCCGACAGGGGACAGAAAAGCCCGACACCAGCCGGGATATATGGGTGTGACGAAGTGAACAGATGCGTTGCTGGTCATTGAGGTCAAGGCGTTACCACACCCTCGGTGGTGTTACCGCCCAGGCAGGACCGCTACGGGGTTACCGGTAGCGCCCGGCCCCCCGAGCAACGGCGCTACCAGCCCGAGGCCACCCGCTGCGGCTCCGTCGCCGAGAGGCCAGGTGGCATCATGCGACACGCCCGTGGTGCTATACGCGACTCGTTTCGCGTCGTATCGTTGCGTATCACGTCGTCCGCGACCGGTAGCGCCTAAACGGTGACGACTCCCGTCGAGTCGGGTCGGCGGAGCAAGTTGTAGTACGGGTTACCGGATCTGCGTACGCGCCGTTCGGTCGCGCAGCAAGATATGGCGTTTGGCCGCCAAACGCCGAGCAAGATATGGCTTTTGCTTATCGAATCTCGACCGGGCGCGGTCGAGATTGGCGTCCGCGTGCGCGGGCTACGTGTCGGTGCCGGTGGTGGGTAGGTCGGCCAGGCGACGCCGGGTGCTGTGACCGGTGGGCAGCCAGACCGGCCCTGCGGGATGGGTGGTGTGGTCGCCGCTCATGGTGGCGACCATGAGCCGCCCGCCGGTAACGGCCGGGTGGGTACGTAGCCGTTGGTGCAGCGTGGTTTCCTGCCGGGGGGTTTGCATCCGGATCAGCACCGCGTGGTTGAGTCCGGTCGCCCGGTGCAGTGATTGATATCCGTCGAGTTTTTCCAAGACCCGGCGGGCGGGTTCGGTGGCCCGGTCGTATTCCAGCCAGAACGAGCAGGTGCGGTCGTCTTCGGTCCACACGCCGTGCCCGTCCGGGTGGGCCAGGTCTCCGCACACGTCCCGGCAGCGCCGTTCGGACCACCACACGCCGAGGCGGGTGCCGGGGGTGTGGCGGGCGTGCGAGGCCAGGTCCACGAAGAACCCGTTTACGCCGAGCAGGTGCGGCAGGCGCGGGCTTGCGGCGAGGCGGTTGACCCGATCGGCGATCGTGCCCGGTCGTGGTACCGGCCCGCCGTCGCGGTATGCGACGAACGCCGCGCCGATCCAGCCGAGCGCCCACCGCCACGATTGGGAGCCGGGGCGTACCGCGTCGCGGAACCGCGCCAGCACCCCGCGCCGGTTGAGCAGGTTGAGCCGGTTACGGGCGGTGTGCACGTTGTCGAAGCCGAGCGCGGCAACCTGTTCGGTGGTGAAGACCTGATGGTGATGGAGTAGGTCGATCAGCCACCGGTCGCGGGGCATGAGTCGGCGTAGTTCGCTGGCTACGTCCGGCACGGACGTGCCGGGGTGGCGTCCCCGGGGTTCGGGGGGCCGCCCGTGCGGGTTGTTTGTTGTGGTCTTCATGACCAGTCACCTTTCGCAGACGAGGCAGCACAGGCCGGTTGGCCTGCGCTGTTGGGTTGTTCAAGGCCGGAGCCTCAGTTGGGCGCTCGCCTCCGGGGAGCCGCCGGGGAGCACCCGAGGGAGGCTCCGAGTCGAACACCAACCCAACAGACCGCCTGTCGGGCCGGATCGGATCTGACAACGCCACTCCGGTTGGGTTGGCAAGCGCGGAAGCGATGTTCAAGGATCAACGCGCCCCGATCGTTTTCTCTTCTTGCGTGGGGTGGGTGGCCGGAATCCGGCCACCGGGGGCGGTTGCACTCCCGGCCCGTCGGCCGGGCCGCCGGTTGGCCCTGCGGGCGGGAACCGTCCGCCCGTTGGGTCTGTAGGTACGTCGGTTGGGTTGGCAGCCGGGCCGTTTCCGGTCCCGCTTGGGTTGGTGGCCCTTGCGGCGGGGCCGAGGCGGCGTGCCTCGGCGAGCGCATGACGCTCCTGCATGGACAGGCCGCGTGCGCGGGCCGCTGCTCGCAGCGCCTCGGCGCGGCCGGGCACGGCCGGGGGTGCGGGGCGGGTGTTGAGGCTGAACGGTTCGCTGTCGCGGCCGTCGATCACGAGGCGGCAGACGATGCCGTAGGCGTCGCGGCGCATGAGGTCTTCGGGCTCGAAGTACGGCGCGACGTGGTGGGCCAGGTCCCGCGCGTCGCGTGGGGGCAGGGAGAAGAACACCTTGTTACGGGCGTTCGCGTCGATCGCCCCGAACATGGACGCGGACAACTGGCCCAAGTGCTGGTGTGCCAGCACGAGGGAGACCCGCAGCGCCCGCGCGGTGGCTAGCGCGTTGTCGATGCCCACCGGCAGGTGCAGGAAGGTGTGCGCTTCGTCGAGGACGAGGCTCGCGTCAAGCCGGTCCGCCTCTGGCAGGTCGGCCCGACCGTTCGCCGCGTGGAGCAACGCGGCCAGCAGCAGCGAGCCGACCAGGCGCACCGTGTCCTCACCGAGAGTCGGCGGGAGCCGCACGAGCAACACCCCGCCGTCCAGCACCTCCCGAAGCCGGAAGGTGGAGGCGCCCACGCCGAACAGGGACGCGGCGAACCGGCGGGACAGCACCGCCCGCAGTTTGGACAGCAGCGGTCCGGCTTGCACGGATGCTTGCGCCGGGGACAGTTCGTCGTACCAGGCCCAGAACGCGGCCAGTTCCGCAGACTCGACCGGCCCGGCCCGGCGGCGAACAAGCCCGAGGACCCTCCGCCGATACGCCGCATCGGCAAGGAGTAGGGGTAGGTCGGCGAGGGTGGAGCCGGGCAGATGCGCGAGGGTGAGTACCGCGTGCCGGGCCAGGTCGTCCGTGCGCGGCCCCCAGTACTGCGCCCACACTTTGGCCATCACCCCGACGAGTTGGCCGGCCACCGTCTCCGGGTCGTCGCCCAGGTCGAACAGGTTCAACGCGGGCGGTGCCTGTTTCTCGTCCGGGTCGATCAGGACCAGGCGCCCGGCCACGCCGGGCGGGAGCCTGTCGAGGAGGTCCCGCACCAAGTCGCCCTTGGGGTCGAACACGGCCAGGCCGCGCCCGGCCCGCGCGTCGGCCATGGCCAGGTTGAGCAACAGGGTTGTCTTGCCGGTACCGGTCGGCCCCGGCACGTGCAGATGGTGCCGCGCGTCCGCCGGGGCCAACCCGATCAGCACCGGCTCACCGAGCGGTGCCACGCCGAGCGCCTTGACCGCCTGCCGACGCGGCGAGTCGGGCGGGAACAGCCGCAGCCGGGCCGCAGCCGGGCGCAGCGGCACGGCGGGCGCCGCAGCGCCCGCCGTGGTGGTTGATGGTTGTCGTTTCGTCATACCGCCTCCGGAAACTTTTCGTCGTCAGGGTCGTCGCCACTGGCCGGGGTCCAGCCCTGCCGGGTCCAGCCCGCCTCCGGGTCGGCACGCCGCGCCCCGCCGGGGTGTGCTCGGTGCAGCGCGGCCGTGTCGAACCGGTACAGCGCCGGATCGGGTGGCAGGTGCGCCAGCACGCCGAGTTCGTTGGCGGACAACAGCAGCCACTCACCGCGGCTCGCCCGCCGCAGCGACAGCGCTACCGCGGGCCGGCGCAGGCGGACCGGGCGCAGCCACCGCGATGCCTCGCCGTACCCGGCCGCCACCGACCGGGCCGCCTGCCGTACCGCAGCACGCCGCCCGCCGACCGCACCGACCCGCACCGAGACGAGCAGGTGCGGCCGGTCGTTGCGTTTGGCGCGTGCCTCGGCCATCGCCTCCCGGTCGATGGCGTTCGGTGGCTCCCGCCGCCCCGTCGAGCCGGAGCGCGACCGGGACGAGCTGGAGCCCGACGACAGGAACACCTCCAGCACGGACAACACCGTCCGCAACGCGGCTTGCAGCAGCCACAGCAGCGCATCACCGCCGCGCGCCACCCCGCCCCGCGAAGGCCCCACCGGGTGACGGGCCGCCGCCGCCAACCGGCCCACCCGGCGACCGGGCGCGGGCCGGACGAGGACTTGCAGCAGCAGCCGCCCCACCCGCTCCGTACCCGGATCGGCCAGGGCGGACCACACCATGCCCAAGTCGGGGTCACTGCCCACGCCCCGACGGGTGCCGGTACGCGGGCGCGGGTCGTCCACCAGCCACCCCGTTTCCGGGTGGTAGCTGTCAGCCGCCAACCGCACCCCGGCCACCGCGCCGGGACCGTCCACGGTGGGCGGTTCCGTGCGGCGCACGAGAGCGCCGGGCCAGGCACGGGCGACCTCCCCGGCCACCACGCGCAGCGGCACCCAGCCGGGCAGCCACAGCCCGGCCCGCAATCCACGCCCGTCCGCATACACCTCGAACGCGAGGGGTGGACGTACCAGGCGCCACCGGCCCCGGGCACGCCAGGCCAGGCCGTCCAGCCGCCGCCACACCAGACCCCAACGGGCCGCCTCGACCGTCCGGGGCGGGGTGATCTCCACCCAGTACCCGCCGGCCGCCACCCGCCGCCACAACACCCACAGCGCGAGGCGAACCGCGATGACGCTCAACACCACCGCGAGCACGAGCAACGGCACCCACGGCCACCACAGCGACCCGACCGCGTGCCACAGCCCGGCCAGGTGGGCGGGAAGGTTGGTGATCCACTGGCCGAGCGTGTCCGGCCAGTCCACAGGAGAGCCCGCCCACACCGGCGGACCGAAGATGATGATCGTCCCTGCGATCGGTTGAATGATGCTCATGCGCCTCCTTGGCAGGACCGGCCCGCGCGGAGCGGACCGGCCGTGAATGGGTTGAAGCCCGCAGACACCTTCGGGTGAACACGGGCAGACAGCACAACGCCGACCCCACCCGGGGCCGGCGCACTGCCGGGAAAGGTTCCCGGCTCGGTAGTGCCTTCCCCCATACAGAACTCGTGATCAAGGAAAAATCGCAAGATCACGAATATGGCGGGAAAGAATCTTGGGCAGTCGGCGTACGCTCGGGTGATCTAGCGCGCCAGCAGGGCACGGGCATGTGGGGGCACGCCGTGACGGTCACCGCCAGCATCCATCGGCGCCCGCCGCTGCGCTTCGGCCGGTCGGCAATGCGCTTGGTGACCACATGAGGCACACCGCCACCCCGCCGCCCGAACGGCCGGCATCGCCGCCCGCGCGGATCTCCGCGACCTCCGGCACGGGAAACCCCGTCGCCACACCCGAGCAACTTTCGTACAATCGTTCGACACGATCCCGGCGCTTGTCCGCAGCACGCCGGGTTACCGTGCCCGGTCAACGCCGACCACCGCACACCCAGCCGCCGACCGGCGGACCCGGCGTGTCCACCACAGCCACGCGCACACGTGAGCCGCTGGAAGGACACCCCGCCGTGCTCGAACCGGACGACGATGACCTCGCACCCCCGGATGACGGTGACCTCACACCCGCGCACCAGGACGACGGCGCACCCCGCCGCACCCGCCGGTGGCAGCTCTACACCCCCTTACCGTTGGAGTACCTGCGTGAGCAAGCCGAGGCGATGACCGGTATCGGCGTGCCCGGTCACATGCTCGGCGCGTACCCGCCCGATGCGCTGTTGCCCATGGACACCCTTCGGGCGTTGCTGCACCAAGAGACCACGCCGCTACCGGCCCGCGATGCGGTCTGGCACTACCTGATCACCAACGCCAGGCAGCAGCGCGGCCGGTGGTACGTCTACGTGATCGGTGTCGCCGCACTACGGCTCATCGAGAAAGCGCACTACCTGACGCCGGGTGGCGCCAACGGCGAGTACGACGACAAACGGCAGGTTCACCAACACCTCGCCGTGGGATTCCTTGCCGAGCTGTTCAACGTGCGGCCCGACGACGAACGCATCGGTGACCGGATCATCTGGCGAGCGGTCCACCGTGCCAAACAGGCATGGTGGAAAGACCGGGACGTCCAATGGCCCCCGCTTCCCGGGGAACCCGAACCCGAACCGGAGCCGCCCGCCGACGACACCCCGCCGCCCGATGACGAGCTGGCCCCAGTGCTGCGCGCGCTCGTGGTCGCCACCGCCCACGTGAAACCCAGCCGCACCGACCGCAGGCCAAAGGTCACCGCAGAAGAAGCAACCTTGCTGGCGTTGTGCAGCCTGTACGGGCGCACCATTCCCGAGGCCGCCCAGGAGATCGGCATGTCCTCCGGTTCGGCCCGCTCCAAACTGCCCCGCGTCAAGCGGGCCGTGTTCACGTCGCTGGCGTCGCGGTACCTGCAAGCCAAGCACCCGGAATGGGGAGCCGACGCGCCAACCGATGGCGCCGCCGCACGCCAACCGGACTAGGTGGTGTGCGGCACGGGCGCACGGGCCGCCGCCGGGCGGGACCGTTGCGTCTTGTCCATGGCCCGAAGCACCTCGTGCTTCATCGCCATCACGCGCATGATGCCCTTCGGGTCCGGGTCGGTATCGACTCGGACCGCGTACCCGGGCAACTCATCGAGCACCACCAGAACCGGCCCGTCACCGGGCGAGACGTGGAACACCACCGAGAACGTGTCCCCGTGTAGGCGCAGCACCACCGAGCCAGAGCGCTTGCCGACCGTGACCAGCACCGACGACGGGTCACGCAGCGCCGTTGCCGGTGCCTCCCGCAACGCCCGCGCCGCGCCGTCAAGCCGCGCCGCCGGCACGTCCAGCACCGACCAGCCGAACCGGTCCGGGCCGCTCCACGACGGGGGGTCGGCCAACTGCGCGTGCAACTGTTGCGCCAGCGCCCGCCGCTTGCGCGAGGCCACCGGGACATCGGCCGAAACCTCGTTCGGCATCGGGCCGTGCAAGCGTTCGTCGTGAACCGGCAGCAGGATCATCGAGGACGGCTCGCCGCGCACCTGCCGTCGCCACTCCTCATCGAACACCGCGCCTACGCCCCGGTTGTACACGTCATCAGCCCAGTTCGCCCACGCCCCCCGCGTGCGCGGCTTCAGCACCCGAGACGGGCCGGCCCCGATCCTGCGCCGCAGCGCACGCCGCCACCGCACGCTACGCGCGCATGTGCGACGGTCACGGCGACGGCTCACCCTCACAGCTTGACACCACCACCCCAGCCTGCGCGAGACACGGCGGGGCGCAGCGTGAGGCCGGGGCGAGGTGCCCGCCCCCGCCCCGGCCGTTGGTTGCGTCCGGCCGAGGGACCGTCATGCCCGTGAAGGCTAGCGGCGTGCGCTCGCGCCGTCCCACAGCACCACGTCCGGGCTGTCCAGCCAGGCCCGGTGTGCTCCGGTGTCGGTGACGGTCAGTCCAAGGCGGTCCCTAGTCGGTGCCCCGGCGTCGCGCCACCGGTCGTAGACGGTTTCGATCTCGTCCCACAGCTCACGCGGTCCGTACTGCTCCACCTGCCCGGCGGTGTCGTCGACCGCCGCCCATGAGCCGTCCGTGGCGAACAGCCACATCTGTTCGTTGCCGCCGTCCGGGGTGAACCCGAGCCAGGTCACGCCGAGGACCTGCAACGCCAGCCACAGCCCCGCGTCGGCGTGGTGCAGCACGGAACTCGGGTGCCGGGTCGGCCGGGTGGTGCCGGTCTGCTTGACCGCCGTGGACAGCGCCGACGCCGCCCGGTTGGCCGCGCGGACCGGCATGAACCCTCCCTGCTCGGCCAGGAAGAATCCTTGCGCG
Source organism: Micromonospora sp. WMMD1082 (assembly GCF_029626175.1). Classification (NCBI taxonomy): domain Bacteria; kingdom Bacillati; phylum Actinomycetota; class Actinomycetes; order Micromonosporales; family Micromonosporaceae; genus Micromonospora; species Micromonospora sp. WMMD1082. The sequence goes on from NZ_JARUBM010000002.1 coordinate 7,314,497, forward strand.
CTACCGGCGTTGACCTCCAACAGCACGAGCGGACCGCCGCCCAGGTCACGCCACAGGCTGACCACGATGGCCCCGCCGTCACGTACCTGAGCCAGCCATGCGGGCGGCACCGCCGGCACGGACACCGTGGCGATCAGCCGGTCATAGGGTGCGCCCTCCGGCCAGCCCTGTTCCCCGTCACCCGTGACCACGGTCGGCCGGTACCCGCACGCGGCGAGGCGTTGCCGGGCCAGGTCCGCGACCACCGGGTCAACCTCGACGCTGGTGACGTTGGCCGCGCCGAGGCGGTGCGCCAACAATGCCGCGTTGTAGCCGGTCCCGGTGCCGATCTCCAACACCCGCTCATCGCCGGACAGGCGCAATGCGTCCAGCATCAACGCCATGAGCCCTGGCTGTGTCGAACTGGACGTGCCGGTACCGGACAGCGGCCCGACGTGCGGGTCCGGGCTGACCGTGCCGTCAAGTTGCGTGGTCAAGGTGGTGTCCGCGTACACGTTGACCCAGTAGTCGGGGTGGGTCGCATCGATGGCCTGCCACCGCCCATCGGGCAGCGGCAGGAAGAACGCGGGTAGGAACACGTGACGCGGCACCTGGCCGAACGCCTGTTTCCACGCCGGATCGGATAGGTAGCCGTCGGCTTCCAACCCGGAAAGGAACCGGGCGATGTCCTCGGACCGTTGATCAGTCATGTGTGACGCCTTCCAACGCGTCGGCGATAGCAGCGGCTATCGGCAGACCGGTTTCGTGCTCTATCCAAGCCCATTGCCCGTTCGGGTTCGCCTCCAAAAACACGTGCTCACCGTCCGGGGTAACAACAAAATCTAGCGCGGCGAAACGCAGTCGCCGCAGCGTGAGGAAACGCCGCACCTTGTCCGCCACCTCCTCTGGTAGCGCGTAAGGGCTGTACCGGAGATTGCGATAATCGGCACGCCAATCGGCGCGGCCTTTCTCCGTCAATGCGTCTATGCGCGCGGTGAACACGTTCCCGTCCACCACCGTCACGCGCAACTCGTACGCTTTCTCAATCTGCTGTTGGAACAGGTGCGCCGTGACCGCAACGCCGTCATCCAGCGTCGCCGGATCGACCGGACAGGCGTAGATCACCTTGTCCCCGTCGAGAAGGCCCATGGTCAACGACTTGTAGATGATCGGGCCGTGTTCCTCGGCGAACGCCCGCGCCTCGGCCGGATCGTTGGTCACCATCGTTGCCGGGACGCTCAGCCCGACCTGTGCCGCCGTGGCCAACTGCAACGGCTTGTGCTCCGCCGCGCGGATGTCGTCCGGGTGGTTCAACCATGGCAGCACTGATAGGACGCCCCGCAGCCCGGCCACCGCCTCCGCGCGCACCCAATCGGCGTGCGGCACCTCAGCCGGTACGGCGATCGGGGTGGGGCGCCGCCACCACGCGCACACCACGTCAGCCACGTCCACCGTTCGCCGGTCGGTGCGAAGGTGCCCGGTCCAGCTACCGCCGAACCGGGCACCCAGCACCAACGTGGACGGGAACGCGCCCGGATCACACCGGAACACCGGAACGCCCCGACGTTCCAACTCGACAATCACCGCATCGGCAGTCACGTCGAACTCTCCGGTGAACACCACGACCGTACGCCCGCCCACGCGTGCGCTCAGTCCTCGGTCCGGTCGGAATCTTTGTCAGACCCGCCCTTGTTGTCCTGCACTGCGGTGTTCGTGGACGTGGTACCGGTGGAGTGCTTCAACGCCGGAACACTCACCCCGTCCTCGGTAATGATGCTGATCTGCCGATCCGGATCGAATCGAACCGTGGACAGATCCACCGGCACCGGCACGACGTCAACCGCCTGCCGCGCCCCGAAAGCTACTACCGCCATCGCCTTTCCTTCCGTCGCGAGGAACCCGGACAATGGAAAGCGGGTCGGAACGCCTCGTTGCGGTCCTCCCCGATCAATCCCGCGCTTTGCCTTCCACAGAGTTGCCCGCCTTTCCACGACGGGTCAAGCAGATAACTGGCAACGCTCAATTGCCGCCATGATCCAGCATCGTTGTTCAGCGGGAAACGCGCGTCGAGGGTCATCACAGCTCCGGCTCCCGTTCGTACAGGAAGCCCTCGCGGCTCATCGGCACAGTGCGCCCACCAACGTGGTAGCCGGAGTGATCCGGATGCGTCCGGTCCAGGCCCAGTTGAGCTGTGGGCCGCTCATCCGCACCCGGTTGCCGGAGACCGGGGGTGGGCGTAGGCGGCGCGGCCGTCAGTCGCCCGTCATACCAGCGTGGGTCTTCCCCGGCCGCCGTGATCACCGACGCGGCGTGCGACCGCACCGGGCACGGTGCCCGCTCGCCGCAGCGCACACACGCCCCGGTCGCGTCGCCGTGGTGGCCCTGGTACAACTCCACCGCCATTACGTGCGTCGGGGTGCCGTGCAGGTTCGGAATCGGCGTTCCCACCATCGCGGCCCCCCTTCCTCCGTCTCGAAAACTGTTGCTGTGCTTAGGTTTCAGGACGCGACGCGCGCCCGTTCCGGGCGGCGCGACGGGGCCACCACGGACCCGCGCCTCACGCTGCCCCCGTCGCCGGTAACCCCGCCGGACGCACCGTGCGCAGCACTGGCCGCCAGCACCGCGAACCGGGTCCGCGCGTCGGCATCGGCGAGTTTGAGCGCCTGATCCAACACCGCTTGCGAAGCCAACCGCAGCGGTGCCGCAGCGGCCCGGCTCTCCCACTCGGAAACCGTCGAGGTGGTCACCCCGAGGTGTTCGGCGAACGCTCGCACGCTCATCCGCAACGCCTCCCGCAACGCCTGGGTTTCCCGCCCGGCCCACCGGGCCACCGTCAACCCGCACCCGCACCCGTCCGGCGCCTGCCCCGACTCCGGCAGCCCATACCCGGCCCGCTCCCGGACTTGCCGTCCCAGCACCCGCTCCCGTTGCCTCTGCACCAGCCGGTCAACCTCCTCGAACGCGGCCAACAGCGCCCCGGCCGCGCCAACCTCCCGATCGGCGCACCGCCAGAACGCGCGGGTGATGCTGTGCCGACCGACCTCAACGTTGGCGACCGTGCTCCGCGAGTAGGGAATGCGCCGGGCAAGCTGCACCTGGGTCAACCCGGCCGCGTCGCGCCACGCGGCCAGTTGCCGACCCAGATCCTTACGCGCCTCGGCCACCTGTCCCGGCTTGACCCCGCCCGCCCTCATCGCGCCCGCCGCTCAACCAGCGAGTACACCCGCGCACTGCCCGGCACCGCCGCAACGTCGAGCACGGCCGGGGCCAGGCTCGCCGGACCGGTGCCGGCCGCGTCGATCAGCACTCGCACCCCGCCGGCCAGCACCGCCACCCGGCCCGCCGCGCCGTCCTGGCACACCACCGTGACCGCCGTTCCCGCCTGCGCGCTCACATTCACCTGCCACGCCGCCCCGGCCCCCGCGTCCGGCACCGCGACCCCGGCAACCGCCTCGGCCACCAGCTCGACCGGGGGCGCAATGGCCAGGCCCGCCACCGCCGCGCCAGCCTCGCCGGACGCATCCGATTCAACCTCTGCCGCGTCGTCGCTGGCGTGCCCCTGGATGATGTAGAAGCCAAGTTCGGCATCGGTGTCCCGGCCGAGCACCGCGCGTAACGCGGTGCGGTAGTGCGCCGATGGCCATCGATGCTCGCCACGTTCGAGTTTGCCGATGTAGCCCGCGTGGATGGCGAAGCGGCGTCCCGCGTGCTCGTACAGATAGGCGTTGACCGCCTCGGCCAACTCCTGCCGCGACATCGGCCGACCCGACCCGGACGGGGACCGCCGCGCCCGGCGCGCGTTGCGCAACAGATCGTTCGGACCTGGTTGATAGGCCACTGTGTACATCCGTCCCTGAAATGCGTGGTTGTCCTGGCAGACATGGGCTAGGCGAGCGGTACGCGCACTCCGCAGCGGTGCGCGGACCCCTCTCCTATCCCCGCCCCTGCGGAGTGTGTGGGTGTGCCGGGCGGAGCCCGGCGAACTGGACGAAGATGGATCGGCGCTCGATTGCGTCGCCGCGCGGGCCGAGCACGTAGCCCTCCAACCACAGCCACCCGTCATAGGTGGGCCTGTCATCCACGCGGATGACCCGGAAGTTGAACGAGTTAGCCCCGCCGAACTGCACGCTGGCCGCACGGCCGATGAACAGCACGTCCCCGCCACGCGGCCCGCTCCGCCGCCCCGCCACGGCCGGCACCTCAACCCGCCGCCCGCGCTGACAGCCAACCGAACTCGCCCCGTCTGGCGTTTACCGACTCCGGCCGCGTCGCACCGGGTCGACGCCGAGGCAACCGCGCCGACAGCGCGAACACCTTGGCCGCCGCCTCATGCTCCGGGCACGGGCCGAGCACCTTGCACTCCACGCACAGCCCGTCGCCGCTGGACACCGCGTGCCGGTCCAACATCGCCTGCGCTTGATCGATCCGCGTTCCGCCGTGATACGTCGTCGCCATCTCACACGTCCTTGCGTCCAACGAGGGACAGGCGTGCCGCGCGGTCCCCGTGGGGAGCCTCACGAGCGGTGCCGCGCGGCACGCCCGACCCGATACACCCGCCACCACGGAGCCCGATGTCACGCAGAAGCGGGGCGCCACTTGGCGTTTCCTGTGGTTGGCACGCGGCGAACCCGCGTGCGCGCCGCCCGCGAGGACACCGACGGGCGGCCGGCTGCTCCGGTTCTCAGCGCGAAGCATTTGGACCCCGCCGAACACGTACGGCACCGACCCGGACGGCGGCATGACGCGGTTGCGGTCCAAGCTGTGTGCCGTCCGGCCGCAATTGAAGGCCGTCAAGATCAAGCCACTCGCCATTAGCCGTGCGGGTCCGGCTACCGATTCGGGTAACCCGCATGATCAGCTTGCCGGTGCCGTAGTTGTAGTCACGGTCATCGACCTCGATCACATCGCCAACCTTGAGCGTGATCATCGCGCGTGCTCACGGACAAGATCACTCGTTGTCGCGCCGCAACGCGGGCACCACCGACTCTTGACCTTGAACGACCATAGCCCCGCCAGGTAGCCAAGCATCAACGCAGCGAGTACAGCGCCGATCAACACCGGGATGATCACCTCCCATGGAAGGCCGACTTGGCGCGTCGCGGCCGGTTGTCGGCTGATCTCGAAGCTGGGTGGGCCGCCAAGGAAGTCCCCCATCCGGGCGGCCACCGCTGCGGCGAGGAGCATCCCGACCACCTCCCAGCTCATCGGCGCGTGACACGCGGCCAATCCCGACCGCCGGCCCCGTTCGGGTAGCCGGCGCTACCGACAGTCACCGGCGTGCCATGCTTTCGTCTATCCTGCGCTCGCATGTGGTGAGAACGCAAGACTTGCGTTCGCCTGAGTAGGATTCGTCTACCCCGGGTTGATGGTGCGTTCGCAAGACCAGCAAACTTCTGGGGAAGCGGAACAAAGGGGATGGACTTGTCAACACGTCGCCAGCCACCAACCGTTCGGCTACGCCGACTTGCCAGTGAGCTGCGCAACCTCCGTCAAGCCGCCGGCCTGACGCGGGAAGACGCGGCCGTGCAGACGAACATCAACAGCGCCACCCTGTACCGCATCGAGACCGCCAAGGCTCGCCCGCAGCGGCGCACGCTCCTGACGTTGCTGGACAAATACGGCGTGACTGACCCAACGCGCCGTGCCGCGCTGGTCGAGATGTCCAAGCAGGCGACGCAACTGGGATGGTTGCAGGCGTACGAATCCGAGCTGCCCGAGGAGTACACGACCTACATCAGCTTCGAGAGCGAGGCGCGCAGCGTCCGCAACTACGAGTCGTTGTTCGTGCCGGGCTTGCTCCAAACGGAGGGCTACACCCGTGCCGTGGTCACGGCCAGCCTGCCATCCGCCAGTGACGAAGAGATCCAACAGCGCGTTGAGACCCGCGCCCAGCGGCAGACGTCCATCACCAAGGACGACCCGCTCAAGCTGTGGGCCATCGTTGACGAAGCCGTGCTCCACCGTGAGGTTGGCGGCCCGGAGGTGATGGTCGACCAACTACGGCACTTGCTGGACATGACCCGGCAGCCACACATCACCTTCCAAGTGCTGCCCTACAAGGTCGGCGCACATCCGGGTATGCACGGCGCGTTCGCCGTGATGGACTTCCCGGACACCGCCGACCCCGAGCTTGTCTACATCGAGAACATGGCCGGCGCGCTGTACCTGGAGAAAGAGGCCGACGTCCGGCGGTACGCCGAGATGTTCGACCAGCTCCGAGCGGCTGCCCTGAACGTGACCGATTCGCGGAGGCTCGTTGCTCGCTTGATCGACATAGACTGAGTGTGAGGAGGTGGAAAGGTGAACGCTTCAGACCTGAGCGGCGTGACGTGGCGCAAGAGCACCCGTAGCGGCGCAAACGGCAACTGCGTGGAAGTTGCCCAGCTCACCGGAGCCATTGCGCTGCGTGACAGCAAGGACCCCTCGGGGTCGGCGTTGGTGTTCACGCCCGACGGGTGGGCGGCTTTCATCGAGGGAGCCAAGGATGGGGAGTTTGATCGAGGCTGACCAACTCGTCGCGTAAGGGCACCCGATCTTCGGACGGGTGCCCTTCGCGTTGAGTACAGGGGGACGCCCCTCGGTGCTGGGGCGCCCCGACCGTCTTGTCCACGTTCATGATCGAGCTATGCCACCACCTCCGACAGCGGTTCCGGCTCCTGTGGACAGGACCGGACGGACGCCGGGCCGATTGTGGTCACGTCATACTCTGCCTTGAGAATCTTGAGCAGGAGTGAGGCACGTTCGTTGGACACGCCGTGCCCGTCGTTGCGCATGGCGTCCGCGAGGTTGTCTCGCGACAGTGACCGACCCTTGGCCGCGAGGCTCGCGCGGCCCGCCCGCGCCGCCGGTATCAGGTGCGCCACGGCGCGGATGTCGAGCGCCGCCGCTCGGTCGCCCGGGTCGCCGGTCCCGCCCGGACCAGGCTGGCCCGCGCCGCCCGGGGTGCCCCCACTTGCCTCGGCGGGCCGGTCGGCCGGGTCGATCGCGGACGGCGCGTGGGCGCTTGTCCGCTCGCCGGGGGCGGTCCCGGACGCTGCCGTCCCGTCCCGCCCGGTCTGCTGGACGGTCCCAGGGGCGTCCGGGACGCTCCCGGCCGTCCGCTGATCGTCCCGGACGGTCGTCCGCTGATCATCTTTGGTGTGGTCGATCATGGAAAACAGAAGCTTGATCGAGACCAACATGGAGACTGCCGGCCACCCGGCAAGCGCCTTGCCGATCGGGTCCGCACCACCTACCGCGACGTTCGCGGCGAGGCTCGCGGCGGTGCCGACGATCAGCGCGACCCACGGAATCCAGCCGGTAGGCCGCCCGGCGCGACGCTGCGCCACAAGATAGAGACTGGCGACGATCTCCAGGCCGTCCACGCTGATCGGGAACGCCAGCGACTTCCAACCAAGTTGACCATGCTCAAGGGCCAATTCCCGCATGTGCGCGAAGGAGATCGCACCCGCGACGATGGCCAGCCCGGCGACGCACAGCCCGGTCAGCACCAGAAGCATGGTGTCAGTACGGGTCCTCATCGCGGCGTCACCTCCTCCCCGGCCGCGACGAGCATGTGCAGCGCCGAAAGGACCGGCGCGGCCCGTTCGACGGATATGGACACCTCGGCGTCCCCAACCCGGATGCGGAGGTAGGTCGAACACGGCCACGGCGCTACCGCTTCGGTCAGGTACGCCTCACCCGCCGGTTTGGGAAGCGGGAACGCGCAGGACAGGTCGAGTCGGAGCGGTGCGGACCGGTGCTCGCCGCCGACACCGGCCCGGTAGCCGTTGGCCTGGCTGGCCGGATTAGCGGTGCATCCGGCGCGGTCACACCACGCGGGATGGCCCTGGTCAGGGGTGGTTTCAACAGGTCCAAGATTTTTCTGGCTGCTTACGTTCACTGACTACGGTCAAGAGCCAGACCTCGCGGGCGCTCGTCCGGCTACGTGCGGTACTGCCGGCATCGCTGCCCCGTTCGTCGACGCCGGAACAGGCAGTACCGCAACGAGACGTTGAACAAGCTTCGCTGGCCGCCGTGCCGGTCACGACGAGAAGGAGAGACCCCAGCGATGGCCGATGAGATCAGGCAGGCACTGGCCCGGCTCGCCGAACCCGTGGTGCCACGACCCGACCCGTACGAGCGGCTGCTCCTTCGCGTGCGGCGGCGCCGGCGGCGACGGATGGCGATGGCGGGCGTGGTCGGATTGATGATGGCCGCCACGGCGCTACCGTCGTTCGGCGCGGTGGACCGGCTGACGACCGCCGACGAGCCGTCGCCGGCCACGGCTGAATACCAGCCGGCGAGTCCGATCGACGAACCGATGGTGCAGCGACTGCTCGACTCCCCCACCCGTGGCAATCTGGCCGGTGACCCGACGCTTGTCGCGAGCATCGAGCGCGAGTACCGGGCAGCCCGCGCCCGACTCCTGGTCGACCCGGCGCTCAACGAGGTGAGGGTGTTGCTCGCCCACGAAGTGCCGGGCGCCCGCACGGTGGTGGTGGCCTTTCTGGGCGGCTCACACGCATTGCTCCGGGCGGGCAGCGGCCGCGCAGGCGCGTCGGTACCGGAACTGCTCGACCAGACCGGGACGCCGGACGAGCCGCAGCCGTTGGTGCCCTACGTCTCCTTCGGGCGGCACTCTCTCGTGGACGGTCACGGTACCGACCTCGCGGTCGGACTGGCACCGGCCGGGTGCCGCGTCGATACCTCCGTCGGCGGCCGGCTCCAGCCGGACGGATCCGTCGTCCGATCGTGGCAGCCGGCCAGCACCGATGGCTTCGTGGTCCGCGGGGCCGGCGAGACGGGTGAACGGTGGCGGTTCACCTGTGACGGGGTGGTGCGCTACGCCGGCCCCGCCGCGGGCGGAGCCATGGTCCGCGCGATCGGGCCGACACCGGCGAGGTCTGCCGTGGATCTACGCATGTTCACCGCTTCCTCCGCCGTACAGGAGTTGCAGGGAATGCTCGACCGCAACGGCCTCACCGGGCCGAGCCCTCGGGTGATCTGGACCGGTCGCCTGCCCGACTGGGTTTCCGGAGCGCCGACAGCGTCCCTGGCCATTTCCTGCTCGGCTGACGGCGGCTGCGCCGCCCTGCTCAAGACCGACGCCGTGCGGCTCCTGCGGACGGATTCGGGAACCCTGATCGATTACCGGACGGGCATCGGCACATTCGACCTCGTCGCCGTGCCGTTGCCGGGCGAGGCTGCCGGCGTGCTGGTGTCCGGGCCTGAGTCTGCGGTCCGCGCCGAACTGGTCGATGCTGGGGGAACAACGGTGGCGGAAGGACCACTCACCGACGGAGTCGGTGTCTTCGAGATCGACCATCGCAAGGTTTCCCGCGTGACGATCTTCGACAGTGAAGACTCGGCCCTGCGCACCGGGGCCACGCCGCACCTCACCGCCGACGTTCACGACCTCGGTGAGCCGACGGTCTGGGCCTGGTGACGGGCCGGCACCGTGGCTGGCGCCACGACGTTCTCCACGGGCGCGCCGAGTGTCGGCCGGCGCGGCTACCGGGTCGCCATGCGGCGGGTCAGCTCGGCCGCCCGGTACGCCGCGACCCGGCGGGCCTGCGTGGCCACGAAGCGCCGCAGCGGTGCCGGCGCGTTCGCGGTGACCCGCTCGCGCACCCGGGTGCCGTCCGTCACGGCGGTCAGGTCCACCACCGCCCGCAGCGTCACCCGCCCCGGGCTACGCACGTCGCTGACCAGCTGATCGCCCGGTCGCGTCGACACCATCCGGACCCGGATGCGGTTGTCCCACCGCACCGGCCCGACCAGCCGGAACCGCTCGACGGCGACGTAGTCGGCGACCGCCCGGCCCTCGGCGTCGCGGCCGTGCCGCACGTCGTCGACCGCCACGATCAACGGCGACAGTCCGATGTAGCTGCGCGGGTCGGCCAGGTGTGCGTACACCACCTCGGGCGGGGCCGCGACGGTGCAGGTCGTCTCGAACGCGATCGGCGGCTTCCGGTCCTCGGGCACGCCCCATCGTGGCACGCCGGCGGCCGAACCGTGGCCCGCCGCCGGCCTGCCCGACCGGTCAGGACGGCTGGTCCGCCTTGGCCAGGCCACGCTCGACGGCCGCGATGAGCTGTGGGCGCAGCTCGTCGGGGCGGATGATGGCGTCCACGGAGCCGACCTCGACCGCGCGCTGGATGCTGTGCACCCCGTCGAACTCGGCGGCCACCTCGCCGAGCTTCTCCGCCCGCACCGCGGCCCGCACGTCCATCAGCTCCGTGACCAGTGCCGCCCGCTGCCCGTCCGTCGCCGCCGCGACCCGCGCCGCCAGGTCGACCACCCGCGGGTCCTTCGCCGTACGCGCGCTGACGTCACCGGCGAACACCACGGCCGCGGCGGGCGCGCCACCGATGACGGAGGCGAACGAGCCCTCGACGGCGAGCACGGTCATGTTCGGGTTGAGTGCCTTGGAGAAGACCACGAACGCGCCGCCGTGGTACCGCGAGATCACGCAGAAGACGATCGGTCCATCGAAGTTGACGATCGCCCGGCCGATCTCCGCGCCGTACTCCAGCTGCAGCTGCCGCATCGACTCCGGCGAGCCGTCGAACCCGGAGAGGTTCGCCAGCACCACCAGGGGGCGGTTCCCGCTGGCCGCGTTGATCGCCCGCGCGGCCTTCTTGGACGAGCGCGGAAACAGCGTGCCGGCGGTGTAGGTGTCCGGCCCGTCGGTGGGCGGGAAGCCGCGTCGCGGCACCGACCGGGACTCGATGCCGAGCAGGCAGACCGGGATGCCACCGAGGTGTACGTCCTGCACGACCGCCGTCTCGGCGTCGGCCATGCCCGCCCAGCGTTCCAGGACGGCGTGGTCCTGGTCGGCCAGGGCCCGCATCAGCGTACGAATGTCGAACGCCTTCTTGCGGTCGGGGTTGCGCTCCCGGGAGAAGATCTCGCCGACGGTGGTGAAGTCGCTGTCCGGCACCGCGTGCGGGTAGTCGGAGATGTCGCGGTCGACCGGGTCGGCGGTGACCGCCCGGCGGGGTCGGGTCTCGCCCGGCGCGATGTAGGTGTGGTCGTGGTGCGCCATCAGCACGCGGTGGGCGCCGCGCAGGTCCGGCGCCCAGTACTGGGCCTGGCCGTTGGGGCCCATCACCCGGTCGTAGCCGCCGATGCCGAAGTTGTCCTCGGCCGACACCCCGCCGGAGAAGTCCAGCGACTGCTTGCCGGTCAGCACCATCGCCGAATCCGGCGTCATGACCAGGATTCCCTTGGTGTGCATGAGCATGGTGGCCTCGGCGTTCCAGTACGGCTGGGCGCCCACGGTGATCCCGGCGACGACAATGTTGATCTCGCCACCGGCCTGGGTGAACTCGACGATCCGCTTGAGCGCGGCGGCCACCCAGTCCATGTTCTCGGTGCCCGAACTCATCGAGATCCGCGCACCCGCCGACAGCGCGAACCAGTCGACCGGTACGCGCATCCGCTCGGCCAGGTCGAGCGCGGCGATCACCCGGGCGCACTCCGGCTCGGCCAGCGCGCCCAGCGCCTTCGTCGGGTCGCCGAGCAGTACCACCCGGGTGACGCCCTCGGGATAGCGCTCGGTCGGCGTGCTCACCACACCGGCGACGATGCCCGCCCGGTTACGCCCCCTGGGCCGCTGCACCGGGGCCAGCTCACCGGTGTCGTCCAGGTCGTACTCGGTGAAGGTGCCGTGCCGCCCGGCCAGCATCCCGGTCAGTTCGTACGGGTAGGTCGTGCCGCGCCGGCGGGCCGAGAGCACCTTCTGCCGGTAGTCGTCGAGCGGTTGGATCAGCTCGGCCGTCGGCGCGGCGACCGAGACCCGCATGCCCTCGTCGTAGGAGATCTGCACGGCGATGTCGATCAGCTCGCCGGTGTCCTCGTCGCGCTGCCGGCCGAGGAACAGGACCTCCTCCAGCCCCGCGTCGGCGGTGAGCGGCAGCACCCGCTGGGCGACGGTGTTCAGCTCCTCGATGCTCAGGTCGTTGGGCGGCCAGACGAAGATGGTGATCCGGTTGGTGTCGAACCGCTTCTTCGCCGGGCGCTGCGCCTGGACCTTGCGGATCGCGTCGAGGCAGGCGTCCAGCGCGCCCTCGACCGCGGGCAGCGCGAGGATCCGACCGTCGGCGTCGCGCAGCGGGGTGAGGTCGCGCACCTGGGCCATCGCGGCCAGTCGTTCGTCGGCCGGATTGTCCGGGGCGACACAGTGGAACAGGTAGATCTCCTCGTCGGCCGACGGCAGCCGGGTCAGGTCGAAGTTGCGCAGCCGCGGCAGTTGCAGGCGCTGGGCGATCAGCGGGTGCAGACCCCGGATGACCCGGTCCTCACCGAGGCCGGAGCGGAACGTGAAGTGGTGGTGCATCTCCGCGCCGTTGCGGCCGGCCACCGAGATCGTGACCCGCTGGAGCACGTCCAGCAGCCCGGCCCCGTCGAGGACCTCCCGCAGGATCCCGGCCATCGCCTCCACGTCGGGCTGCTCGACCCAGGTCAGGTACACGTCGGCGACCGACGACTCCGGGTCGCGGTGGGACGCCGGGCCGGAGTCGTCGCCGGAGCCCGGGCCGGCCAACCCGGCGACCCTCGCCAGGGTCTGCGGCAACCCACCGAAGTCCGTGGCCGCCGCGACCAGCCGGAAGTGTTCACCGTCGCGGTCGTACGCCGCGGTGAAGAACGACTGCCCCGCCACCTCGACGGCCCGGGCGTCGCTCGCGCCACGGTTGCCGTAGTAGCGCCGGCTGAGCACCTCCAGCATCGGCCCGTGGTCGACGCCCGGCCTGCCGATGCGCTGGGCGAGCAGCCGGACCAACGGCTCGGGCGAGGCGACCATCTTCGCGATCCGCTCGGCGCGATCGGCCGTGCCCGGGTTCCGGTCGAGGTAGCGCAGATGGCCGCGGACGTCCACGTACACCTCGGCCCGCTTGCGGCGCAGCATCGGCTGGGCCGCCCAACGGAAGACCACGCTGCGGGCGAGGTCACCGACGACCGGGAAGCGGCGCTGGGTGGCGAAGATCAGGTGCTCCAGCGCCTGGCCGACCAGTTCACGCAGGTCGTCGCCGGGCGGCGGCTCGGTCAGCCACCGTTGCAGGAAGGTGACGATCACCGTGACGTCGGCCGACGCCCGCTGCTGCGCGAGGAAGATCCGGAACACGGCCTCTTCCAGCTCGGGCGTGCGCTCGAAGTCGTCGACGCCGTAGTGGGCCAGCACCCGGGCGAGCCGGTGCTGGAAGGTCTCCGGCAGCGCGGCCCGGTCGACGTCGAGGCACTGCAGGTAGGTGTGGAAGTACTCGCGCGGGCTGTGCAACCGGGTGTCGGCCCTGCCCTCCTCGCCCGCCGGGCGGTTGCGGCTGAGCTCGGACAGGTCGGCGAAGACCTGCAACAGGCCGACCTCTTCGGCCAGCGGCCGGTGGCGCAGCTCGGCCCGCGCGGCGAGGTAGGCGGCGAGGGCGCGCCGCTCGTCACGGGGGTCGAGGTCGTAGCCGAGCAGCAGGCTGCGCAGGTCGGCGATGCCTCGGGCGACCCGGGCGCCGACGGACAGGCCGGTCGGCTCGGGCGGCAGTTCCAGGTCGGCCGCCTCCGTCTCGGCGGCCTCGCCCGCGGCCTCGTCACCGATCGGCTCCAGGCGCAGCAGCGGCGCACCGGTCTCCACCTGGCTGCCGACGGAGACCAGGCATTCGCGCACCTTCGCCGTGAACGGCGCGCGCAGTACCGTCTCCATCTTCATGCTCTCCAGGACGAGCACGGGGGCACCCGCCTCGACCTCGTCCCCGACCCCGAGCGGGGTCGCGACGACCAGCGCCGGCGACAGGGAACGCAGCACGCCGCCCTCGTCGCGGCTGACGCGGTGGGTGACGCCGTCCACCTCGACCAGGTGGATGGGTCCGTGGGTGTCGGTGACGAGCCGGAACCGCTCTCCGTTGACCAGGATCCGCCCGCTGTGCTCGTCGAACCGCTCCAGCTCGACGTCCACGGTGGAGGCGTCGCCGATGCCGACCCGGAACCGGTGCGGCCCGGTCTGCGCGACGGCCACCCGGTAGGTCGCGCCGCGCAGCTTGAGGTCGATCGGGCGGCCGCTGGAGTGCTGTACCTGCGGACGTCCGCCGTGCGCGGTGGAGAGCAGCCGCTGCCGTTCGACGTGCGCCTCGTCCTCGTACGCCTCGATCGCGGCGGCGGCCAGCGCGACGCCCGAGTGCCGGGTGGACACCAGGCGGCCCTGCGCGCGGACCCGGTCGATCCAGCCCGTGTCCGCGCTGGCGTCGATCACCTCGGGCTGATCCAGGAGGTCGAGCAGGAAGCTCTTGTTGCTGGTGCCGCCCTCGATGATCACCGTGGTCTCGGCGACCGCGCGGCGCAGCCGGCCCAGCGCCTCGTCGCGGCTGCGGCCGTACGCGATGATCTTGGCGATCATCGAGTCGAAGTCGGCCGGGATCACGTCGCCCTCGCTGACCCCGGTGTCCACCCGAACGCCCGGGCCGCTGGGCAGCACCAGCCGGACGATCCGGCCGGGCGAGGGCGCGAAGTCACGGTCGGGGTCCTCGGCGTTGAGCCGCGCCTCGACGGCGTGCCCGGCCTCGGCCGGGATCCGCTCACCGAGCCGGCCGCCGCCAGCCACCTGGATCTGGGCCTTGACCAGGTCGAAGTCGGTGGTGGCCTCGGTGATCGGGTGCTCGACCTGAAGCCGGGTGTTGACCTCCAGGAAGGCGAACAACCGGTCACCGGGGTGGTAGAGGAACTCGACGGTGCCCGCGCCGCAGTAGTCCACGGCCAGCGCGAGCCGCTCGGCCGCCGCCTTCAACTCGCGGGCCTGCTCCGCGGAGAGCACCGGCGAGGCGGACTCCTCGATCACCTTCTGGTTGCGCCGCTGCACCGAGCAGTCCCGCACGCCCAGCGCCCACGCGGTGCCCTGACCGTCGGCGATCACCTGCACCTCGACGTGCCGCGCGCCGGTGACCAGCCGCTCCAGGAAGACCACGCCGCTGCCGAACGCGCGCTGGGCCTCCAGGCTCGTGCGTTCGTACGCCTCGGCGAGTTCCTCGTCGTCACGGACCACCCGGATGCCCCGGCCGCCACCGCCCGCGGTCGCCTTGAGCATCAGCGGGTAACCGATCTCGGCCGCCGCGCGCCGGGCCGCGTCCAGGCTCTCCACCGCGCCGCGGCTCCACGGCGCCACCGGGACGCCGACCTCCTCGGCGATCAGCTTCGCGCCGATCTTGTCGCCGAGCTTGCGCATCGCCTCGGCGCTCGGGCCGATGAAGGTGATGCCGTTCTTCTCGCAGAGCTCGGCGAAGGCCGGGTCCTCGGCGACGAAGCCCCAGCCCACCCACGCCGCGTCCGCACCGGTCTCGATCAGCGCCCGTTCGAGGACCCGGTGGTTGAGGTACGGTCGCGTCGATGCCGGCCCGAGGCGGTAGCTCTGGTCGGCCTCCCGGACGAACGTGGCCGCGCGCTCCGCGTCGGTGTAGAGCGCGACGGTCTCGATCGGTGGGCCATCGCTCTCGGCGTTGAGCTCGCGAACAGCGTGGATCAGCCGCATGGCGGCCTCACCCCGGTTGACGATGGCGATGCGGCTGAACACCGAGCGAGCCTCCGAACGTGTCGTTCCCGACCGGGGCACCCTCGGGTCGAGGTCCCGTTCCACCAACCTTCGCGGCTACTGACCGGTAGGGAAGAGGTGGGAACTGCCACCTTCGGACAACGAAAGTTGTGGGAACCCGCCAACTCCAGCGGCGCCGGCCGCTCCGCCGTGGCCCAGATCACGCCCGCCGGTCACGATCCGACTGCCAGCCGAGGGCCGATCCACCCATCCCTCGAAGGACGCCGGAGCGACCATCCGGCATCGACAGGACAGTGATGCGACGACTACTCTACGAGGTTGCCCAGCTTGCCAAGATCATCAACATTTCCCTCGCGGACCTGGTGCTATACGGTCGGTGGGTGAGAGTCGAGCGTCACTGGTGGAACGGCGACCGCACCCCGCGTGGGCGTCGTGATGTCTACATCCGTACCGATGGCGAATCGTGGGAGGTCGAGGCCCGAGCCGGTGGCGGCACCGGCCGGTCGAAGATCTACCCGTGCCCGGGCCGCAAGTCGGCGGAGATCCTGGCCGGCGCGTGGATGGGCGGGCAGAGCCGCTGGCAGGCCATCGTTCCCTGATCGGCCGGCACCGATATCGTGCGCACCGCCCGCGAGCAGGCGGTGCGCTCGGCTAGACTTGTGGTACGGCCCGTCATCGTGGGCCGGGTTCGATGTCCCAGGCCACGCGCCGCGGCCGAACGGTCAGCGCCGGGCGGGACGTCCCCTTCGACGTTCGGAGCCTTCATGGCGGCACGCCGCCCGCACCAGAACACCTCATCCACCTCACCGACCTTCGCCGACCTCGGCGTGCCCGAGGCGCTCACCCGCGTACTGGCCACGACCGGCGTGGACCGGCCGTTCCCGATCCAGGCCGCGACGCTGCCCGACGCACTCGCCGGGCGCGACGTGCTCGGCCGGGGCCGCACCGGCTCCGGCAAGACGTACGCCTTCGTGCTGGCGGTGCTCACCCGCCTGGCCGCCACCGGCAGGGCGCGGCGGGCCGGGCGCCCCCGGGCGCTGATCCTCGCGCCCACCCGCGAACTGGCCACCCAGATCGACAGCGTGATGGCGCCGCTGGCACAGGCGCTGTCGCTGCGCACCATGACCGTCTTCGGCGGTGTCGCCGCCCGGCCCCAGATCGCCGGGCTGCGCGCCGGGGTCGATGTCCTGGTGGCCTGCCCGGGTCGGCTCGCCGACCACGTCGACGCCGGTCACGCGCACCTGGACGCCGTCGAGATCACCGTGCTCGACGAGGCCGACCACATGGCCGATCTCGGTTTCCTGCCGACCGTGCGACGACTGCTCGACCAGACCCCGCGCGGCGGGCAGCGCCTGCTCTTCTCCGCCACCCTCGACTCCGGCGTCGACGTTCTCGTCCGGCGGTTCCTCACCGATCCGGTCGTGCACAGCGTCGACTCGACCCTTTCGCCGGTCGCCGCGATGACCCACCACGTGTTGCACGTGCACGCCGAGGACCGGTTCGCCGTGCTGGTCGATCTGACCGCCGCGCCGGGCCGGACGGTGGTGTTCACGCGCACCAAGCGGGGGGCGAAGACGCTCACCCGCCGGCTGGTGGCGGCCGGGGTGACCGCCGTGGAACTGCACGGCAACCTGGCCCAGGGCGCCCGCGCCAGGAACCTGCAGGCGTTCTCCGACGGCGAGGTGCGGACGCTCGTCGCCACCGACATCGCCGCCCGGGGCATCCACATCGACGACGTGGCGCTCGTGGTGCACGCCGACCCGCCGGTGGAACACAAGGCGTACCTGCACCGCTCGGGCCGTACCGCCCGGGCCGGCGCGGCCGGAACGGTCGTCACGCTGATGACCGACACCCAGGCGCCCGAGGTCCGGGAGCTGACCCGCAAGGCGGGCATCGCGGCGACCACCACCCGGCTGCGGCCGGGCGACGCACTGCTGCGCGAACTCGCGCCCGGCGAGCGGCGACTGGTCCCGCAGCCGGCACCGCAGCCCACCAGGGCCCGGCAGGAGGCGCCGGCCGCCCACGGCGGCGGCCGGGGACGGCGCGGCGGCAAGGCCACGCTGACCGCCTCGACGCGATCCGCACCGACGCGATCCGGTGCGGCGGCCTTCTCCGCCCGGGCCCGGCCCGGCGCGCGCGGCGGCGGCCGCTGAGCCGTACGCGACACTGCCCGCGCCCTACCGATCGTCGACGACACCACCGCTGATCCTGCCGGCGACGCTGGCGGGCGTTCCCTTGCGCCGCCTCGATACCTAGAACTACTATGCCTCATGCTTCTAGGTATTGAAGGTGGGAGAGTTTCATGAGGGTCACCAAGGATCTCGTGGCCGCCTCGGCGACACCGATGGTGCTGGGCATCCTGGCCGACGGGGAGAGCTACGGGTACGCCATCCTCAGACGGATCAACGAACTGTCCGGCGGCGAGCTGGACTGGACCGAGGGGCTGCTCTACCCGCTGCTGCACCGCCTCGAACGCCTCGGTCACGTGGAGTCGAGCTGGCAGTCGGTGCCCGGGGAGCGCCGCCGCAAGTACTACCGCATCACCAGCAGTGGCCTCGCCGAGCTCGCCGAGCAGCGTCGCCAATGGGACACGGTGGTGGGCGCGCTCAAGGAGATCTGGGTCGGCCCCGGCGACGTCCGGCGCTCGGCGGCGATTCCGCTCGGCGGCCCGGCATGACCGCGCCAGGCGGCCAGGACGGCAGGACGGCGGCAGAGGGTCAGGGCGACAGGACGGCGCCGGGCGACCAGGGCGACAGGACGGCGCCGGGCGACCAGGGCGGCAGGACGGCCGGGGAGGGGCCGGGCGGGCTGGAGGCCCAGTTCGCCCAGTGGCGTCAGTACGTGCAGCGTCGCCCCGAGCTGCAGCAGTCCGACGCCGAGGAACTGGAGGACCACCTTCGGGGCTCGGTCGACGAACTCGTCGCCGTGGGCCTCCGCCCCGACGAGGCGTTCCTGGTCGCGGTCAAACGCCTCGGCGGCCTGGACGACCTGTCCCGCGAGTTCGCCCGGGAGCACTCGGAGCGGCTGTGGAAGCAGCTGGTGCTGACCGGCGGGGCCGACGACACGGAGACGGACACCCGATCGCGGCGGGATCTGACCGCGATGATCATCTGTGCGGCCGGTGCCGCCCTGTCGATCAAGGTGCCGGAGTTGTTCGGGCTGAGCCTCGACCGGGACGGCGCCTTCTACGCGCCCAACTTCTCGCTGTTCGCGCTGCCCTGGCTGGCCGCGTACCTGGCCCGGCGCCGTCGGGCCGGGACGGCGCTGATCGGGGTGATGGTGGCGTTGTTCGCGCTCGGCGCGGTCGCCGCCAACGTCTACCCGCTCGCGGAAGACTCCCAGTCACTGGTGCTGACCAGCATCCACCTGCCCATCGCGCTGTGGTTCGTGGTCGGCCTGGCCTACGTGGCCGACGATCCGCGCTCGTCGCGACGACGGATGGACTTCATCCGCTTCACCGGTGAATGCTTCGTCTACTTCGTCCTGATCGCCCTCGGTGGCGGCGTGCTGGTCGCCTTCACGGTCGGCACCTTCGAGGCCATCGGGATCGACCCGGAGGGCTTCATCTCGCAGTGGCTGCTGCCCTGCGGCGTGGTGGCCGCCGTGGTCGTGGCGGGCTGGCTCGTCGAGGCCAAACAGAGCGTCGTCGAGAACATCGCACCCGTGCTCACGCGCCTGTTCACGCCGCTGTTCACCGCCGCGCTACTCGCCTTCCTGGTCGCCCTCGTCTGGACCACCTCCGGCATCAACGTCGAGCGGGAGGCCCTGATCCTGTTCAACCTGCTGCTGGTCGTGGTGCTCGGGTTGCTGCTCTACTCGATCTCGGCCCGTGACCCGCTGGCCCCGCCCGGCCTGTTCGACCGGTTGCAACTCGCCCTCGTGGTCAGCGCGCTCATCATCGACGTGCTGGTACTGCGGGAGATCACCGCGCGCATCACCGAGTACGGCACCACCCCCAACAAGTTGGCGGCGCTCGGCGAGAACGTCATCCTGCTGGCCAACCTCGCCTGGTCGGCCTGGCTGATGCTGGGCTTCGTCCGTCGGCGCGCGCCGTTCGCGGCACTGGAGCGCTGGCAGACCGGCTACCTGCCGGTGTACGCCGGCTGGGCCTGGGCCGTGGTCCTGCTCTTCCCCCCGATGTTCCACCACCTCTGATCGGACACCAGACAGCGGGGCGGGTCGACCGGCGGCCGGCAAACCGTTGACTCCACCGGTGGAGTCACGGCGTTGACAACGTGACGAGGGTCGATCGATACTCCAAGCATCGATATGTATCGAATAAGCTCGACCATCTCACTGCCGACCTGGTTCGTCGTCGTCGATCGGAACACGACCGGCACAGTCCGTGGTGTCGTCCGACGCTGACGGTGGCCGCGCCGCAGACCCCCACCACTGCGTCACGTGGTTTGCGCAGCCCGGTCCTCGGGCTGCCCTCAGAGAAGGAAGCACACCCGTGAACGACTCTCCCGTCCCCCTGAAGGGCCGCAGACGCAACAGGCTGAGGATGCTCGTCGGCGGCGCCAGCGCCCTCGTGCTGATCGCGGCCTCGATGACCGTGGCCACCGCCGCGCACGCCGAGCCCGACCGGACCGTCACCTCGAACACCGAAGGCACCCACAACGGCTTCTTCTTCTCGTTCTGGAAGGACAGCGGCGGCACCGCCACCATGACGCTGCGTGAGAACGGCCGGTACACCTTCCAGTGGAGCGGCATCAACAACACCGTCGTCGGCAAGGGCTGGAACCCTGGCACCAGCCGCACCATCAACTACTCCGGCACGTACGTCCCGAGCGGCAACACCTACCTGGCGCTGTACGGGTGGACGAGGAACCCGCTCATCGAGTACTACGTCGTCGAGAACTTCGGCAGCTACAACCCGAGCACGGGCGCCACCCGGCTGGGCTCCGTCACCACCGACGGCAGCACCTACGACATCTACCGCACCCAGCGGGTCAACCAGCCCTCCATCGACGGCACCGCGACGTTCTACCAGTACTGGAGCGTCCGGCAGCAGAAGCGCAGCAGCGGCACCATCACCACCGCCAACCACTTCAACGCCTGGGCCGCCCTCGGCCTCAACCTCGGCAACCACTACTACCAGATCATGGCCACCGAGGGGTACCAGAGCAGCGGTAGCTCCGACATCACGGTGAGCGAGGGCCCGGTCGGTCCCACCGCCCCGCCGACGACGACACCGCCGACCAACCCGCCGCCGACCAACCCCCCGACCAACCCGCCGGGCGGTAGCGGCGGCTGCCGGGTGACCAACTCGCTCAACTCGTGGAACAACGGTCTGACCAACAACCTGACCATCACCAACACGGGTTCGGCCGCCATCAACGGCTGGTCACTGCGGTTCACCCTCGGTTCCGGGCAGACCATCACCTCTGGCTGGAGCGCCAGCTACTCGCCGTCCAGCGGTCAGGTGACCGCGACCAACGTCAGCTACAACGGTTCCATTCCACCGGGTGGCTCGACGTCCATCGGCTACCAGGCCACCCACTCCGGCAACGGCGGCGCGCCGACCGGGTTCGCCCTCAACGGCACCACCTGCAGCAGCTGACCACTCTGTCGGGCCGGGTCTGGCACAGCCAGACCCGGCCCCACCCAGCCGGCCCGCCGGGACCGTCGATCAGGACGCGGGGCGGCGGCCGCTCACCCGGTTCCCGCCCGCGCGCTTCGCGGCGTACATCGCGCGGTCCGCGTGCGCGAGGATCTCCCCGAGCGTGTACGCCGAACCGCTGGCCACACCGACGCTGACCTCCGCCCGCCACGCCGTCATCGCGGCCACGGCGGAGACCGTCCGCTGGGCCACCTGCTCGGCGGCCACCGAGTCGGCACCCGGCAGGATGGCGACGAACTCGTCTCCGCCCAGCCGGGCCACGAAGTCGCCCTTCCGTACGCTGGCCGTGAGCACCTGTGCGACGGCCCGCAGCACGGCGTCGCCGGTGGCGTGCCCCAGCGAGTCGTTGATGTGCTTGAAGCGGTCCAGGTCCACGACCAACACCGCTACCGGGTCCTGCCTGGTGGCAGCGGAGGTGGTCAGATTCTGGAGGAAGTTGTCGAGACCGCGACGGTTCGCCACCCCGGTGAGCGGGTCGATCTGCGCCGCCCGCTCGGCCCGCTCGTGCTGCCACCGCAGGACGTCGTACGACTGCATGGTGACCGCCGCGTGCAGCCAGCGGTGCCGCTGGCGCCACAGCAGTTCCGCGAGCGCGTCTCCGTAGGTGAGGCCCGGCACGGCGTCGCCCGAGCCGTTCGCGGAGAGCAGCACCGCGTGCGTCCGGTGCAGTGCCGCCGAGATCAGCCAGTCGCTGTCGGACGACAGGGCGGTGACGGCCTCCTCGATGACGCGTAGCGCCTCGTCCGGTCGCCCCGACCGGCTGAGCGCGACGGCGTGGAACGGCTGGCACAGCAGCATCTCCTGCTGCCGCCGTTCGACTCCGTGGTCCTGGAGGAGCGCGATGTACCGGGGGATGTCCGCCGCCGCGGCGGCCGGGTCCTGGCGATCGGCGCGGGCGCACGCCGCGAACAGCAACGCCGAGAGCCGCCACACCTCCGCCTTGGGTCCGGAGGCCTCGGCCACCGCCCGCGCCGCGTGTTCCTCGGCCGCCGTGGTGTGCTTCTCCGCCTCGGCGACCTGGCCGACCTGGTACAACTCCAGCGCCCACATGAGGTTGAGTTCCGCCAGATTGCACAGCCACATCGCCCGGTTGCCGTTGTCCGGGTGCGTCGCCCGGCAGGTCGTCTCGTAGGCCGCCTGAAACTGGGGTGCGGCCAGCTCGTAGAGGCGCAGCTTGGCGTAGCCGATCGCCAAGCCGGTGCGGGCGTTACCCGCGATCACCGGGTCAGGTTCGTCGGCCAGCAGGGCGGTCTCCGCACTGACCAGATCCCGGAGCACGCCTTCGATGTCGTACTCGGCGATGTCCTGGTCGCCCAGGCGCAGCCGCCGGTCGGCGCGCAGCGACAGCGCGCAGGAGCGCCACCCGGCGCTGTCTTCCCGCTCGGCGGCGGCCAGCATCAGGTCGGCGGCCGCGATGGCGGCGCGCAGGTCACCCAGCCGGGTCAACGCCACCACCCGGGCGAAATGCATCGCCGCCGGGCCGTCGCAGATCTCCCCGGTCGGTTCGCGCAGCGCCGCCTCGGCGACCGCCAGCACCTGGGCCGCGCCGCCGGCCTGGGCCTCCTCCAGAAGCCGCAGGGCTCGGAGGGTCACATCATCCATGCGGTCTCCTCCGCACCGCCCAGGGAAGAACAGCCCGATGTTACGGGAATGACTCCACTCCGAGGGCCACCGGCACCGACCGTAGTCCCACCCGTACGGCGGTGCCGGGCCGCAGATCCGGCAGCGCTAGGTGCGCGGAGGCACGTTGTGGTTGATCCGGAAGAGGTTGTCCCGGTCCCAGACCGTCTTGGTCTCGGTGAGCCGCCGGTAGTCGCCGTCGGCGTAGGCGGTCCGCAGCTGCGTGGTGGTGACGCGCGGGCCGGACAGGAACGCGGGAGTGCTGCCGCCGGTGCTCCAGGCCGCCATGGCCCGATGCAGTTGGTCCTGCGCCGAGGCGGCGTCGTCGCCGGTGAGCGGGTCCAGCCGGCTGCCGGTGTAGAGGACGAACTCGCCGTCTCGGCGGCCGATCACCGCCCGGCTGGCCGCCGAGGGGCGGAGGGCACCGCCGAGGTGACGCAGTTCGACGAGGTAGTCGTCGTTGCCGGTGGCGCCGGCGTGGTCGATGAGCCGTTCGGTGGCCGACGGGTCGAGGCGGCCGAGCAGCGTGTTGCGGGCCTCGAAGGTGACCGGGCCCGGGGGCTCGCCGTGGATGCTGGCGAGTTGGCTGACCGGCAGTACACCGATCGTGTTCATGGCTGCGGGAGCGCAGGCACGCAGCGGGTGAAGCAGGTGCGCGGCGGTGGCGGGATCGCCCAGGTAGGCGATCCGGACGTGGGCGATCCGGCGCCCGCGCAGCGGCTCGGGTACGCCGCCGAGGTCGGGCATCCGCATCAGCAGAACCGACGAGGCCATCTCGTCCGGGATCGTGTCGGTCCACTCGACGTAGGCACGGAGCGCGGGGTGGTGGATCAGGCTTGATCTAGTGCAACTCGGCGAACCGGGCGCGGGTCGCGTCCGGCGTGGCGGGGTAGGTCCGCTCGACGTCGGCCCTGAGGTCCGCCAGCGTTCGGCTCGCCAGCTCCTGCCGCCAGGCCAGCTCCGCTCGGCGCATCGCCCCGGAGACCAGACACACCTCGCGGTAGTCCACGTCCGGACGGCCGCCCGGCCCCGCCCGCAGGATCTGCTCGCAGCGGAACAGCGGGTCCGACCCCTCGATGGCGACGACAACATCCAGCAGGGAGATGTCGGCCGGCCGGCGGGCCAGCGAGAATCCGCCACGGCGCCCCGGCGTCGAGGCCAGGATCCCCGCTCGTACGAGACTCTGCAGTTGCTTGTTCAAGTACGCCGGCGGCAGGTCGTAGAACGCCGCCAGCCGCGACGTCGACGCGCCACGCTCCGCGCCCAGCCAGGTGAGGTTCAGGCAGGTGTGTACCGCCCACTCGACGCCCTGACTCAGCCGCATACCCGGAGGTTACATATCCAGGTTAGGTACCGCAACCTGGACGGCGCAGGTGCCGACGCCGCGTCGAGCCACATCGGTGTGGTCTGCCTCACGCGCCGTCACAGCGACCGGTCGAGGGGTGTCTCGTGGCCGAACCCCACGACGAGGGAGACACCATGGCTCAGCACACCGATGTGGTCGTGATCGGCGGCGGGTACGCCGGCGTCATGGCGGCCAACCGACTGACGCAGCGCGACGACGTGACCGTGACCCTGGTCAACCCGCGCCCGACCTTCGTCCATCGGATCCGCCTGCACCAGGTGGTGGGCGGCTCCCACGACGCGGTCGTCGACTTCCGGGAGGTCCTGGCCGAGGGCGTCCGGCTGGTGGTCGACACCGTGACACGGATCGACGCGGCCGAGCGCGGCGTGCGGCTGGCGACCGGCGGCACGGTCGGCTACGACTACCTGATCTACGCGGTGGGCAGTGGCAGCGCCGGCCCTCGGGTGCCCGGGGCGGCGGAGTTCGCCTACCCGATCGCCAGCCTGGAGGACGCGCACCGGTTGCGGCGGGTCCTCGACACCGCGCCCGCCACCGCCACGGTGACGGTGGTCGGAGCCGGTGCGACCGGCATCGAGACCGCTGCCGAGCTGGCCGAGGAGGGCCGTCGGGTGACCCTGGCCTGCGGCGGGGCGCTCGGCCCGTACCTGCACCCGCGTGGTCGGCGCTCGGTTGCCAGGCGGCTGGCCAAGCTCGGTGTGACCGTGCTCGACGGCCCCGACACGAAGGTGACGGCGGTGACGCGCGACGCCGTGCGGCTCGCCGACGGCCGCGAGCTTCCCGGCACGGTGACCATCTGGACCGCCGGGTTCGGGGTGCCGGACCTGGCCGCGCGCAGCGGGCTGAGCACCGACGCCGTGGGCCGCCTGCTCGTCGACGAGACGCTGACCAGCGTGGACGACGTGCCCATCGTCGCGGCCGGGGACTCGGCGGCACCATCGGGCCTGCCGCTGCGGATGAGCTGCCAGTCCGCGCGTCCGCTGGGCGCGCACGCCGCCGACACGGTGCTCAGCCGGATCAGGGGTGAGCAGCCCGCGCGGATCGACGTAGGATTCTTCGGCCAGTGCATCGGTCTGGGACGTCGCGCCGCCACCGTGCAGATGGCGGCCAAGGACGACACCCCGAACGGCTTCTACCTCGGCGGCCGTGCCGCCGCGACGATCAAGGAGATCGCCATCAGGGGCATACTCAAGGAGCTGGCGGCCGAGGCGCGCAAGCCCGGCTCGTTCAGCTGGCTGTTCACCGACGACAAGCGCCAGCAGCTGGTGCGGGCCGAGCGCGGCGACGCGCCGGTCACCCGCTGAACGGGCAGCCCGCATGGAGCGCAGCGGAGTGCCGGCGTGAGCGACCACACCACCAACGCGGCGACCGAGACCTTCCTCGCCCACCGCAACCTGCTCTTCACCGTCGCGTACGAGATGCTCGGGTCGGCGGCCGACGCCGAGGACGTCCTTCAGGAGACCTGGCTGCGATGGGTCAAGGTCGACCTGGGGCAGGTCCGTGACCAGCGCGCCTACCTGGTCCGGATGACGACCCGGCAGTCGCTCAACCGGCTGCGCACGATGAAGCGCCGCAGGGAGGTGTACGTCGGCTCCTGGCTGCCCGAGCCGCTGCTGACCACGCCGGACGTGGCCGAGGATGTCGAACTCGCCGAGAGCGTGTCGATGGCGTTGATGCTCGTACTCGAAACGCTCTCGCCGACCGAGCGTGCCGTCTTCGTCCTTCGGGAGGCCTTCGACGTCACCTACGACGAGATCGCGGCCGCCGTGAACAAGAGCCCCGCGGCCGTCCGCCAGATCGCACACCGCGCCCGCCAGCGCGTCGATGCCCGGCGCCCTCGTGTGGCGGTCTCCCCGGGCGAGACCCGGGCGGCGCTGGAGTCGTTCCGGCGCGCGATCGATGCCAGGGACCTGCAGGGCCTCCTGGACGTGCTCGCCCCTGACGTCGTCCTGGTGGCCGACGGCGGCGGCGTCAAACAGGCCGTGCCGCGACCGATCATCGGAGCCGACAAGGTGGTCCGCGTGTTCTTCAGTGGGCTACGCAAGGCCGACGTCCCGCTCTCCGTCGACCCCGCCGTGGTCAACGGCAACCCGGCACTCCTCGTACGCCTGGACGGCGAACTCGACGGGGTCATCGCGATCCGGGTCGAAAGCGCCCGCATCGCCGGCCTCTACTACGTCCGTAACCCGGAGAAGCTGACCCGCATCGCCTCCGAGACCGCCCTCACCCTGCACTGAACACCGCACCACCACGGGGGGCTCCGGCCCAGGGCATCAGTGCCCTGGGCCGGAGCGGTGTCGCAGCTGTCCGGTCGTGCCGATCAGCCGAAGTTCACGTCACTGCACCACATGTAGGCCTGGTCGAGGTGCGACGCCTGCCAGATGACGAAGACGATGTGGTGTCCCGTGTATCCGGAGGTCGAGACGTTGAACGAGATGTTCTGCGCCGGCGCGTACCGCCCGGTCTGCGTGATGAAGTCGAGGTTGCCCCAGCCGAGGGTCTGGGTGGCCGGGTTGAACCCCTGCTTGCTGACGTAGACCCGGAAGTAGTCAGCGCCGTGGCTGGCCTGGTCGTACAGCTGGACGGTGAAGTTGCTGCCGACCCTGGTCTGCCGCCACTGTCCCGCCCGGTTCAGGCTGTCGTTCCGGGACAGGCCGTTGCTGCACAGCTGCCCGTCGGGAGTACGGGCCTGGAACTGACCGCCGAGGCCATCCCGCAGCGCGCTCATCCAGTTCCACATGGTGTCCGGGTTGGACTGGAACGCCTGCCAGCACTGCGGGTCCTCTTGCTGCATGGCCGGGTTCGTGTGGTTGTTACCCCAGGACTGCCAACACTGGTAGGCGCGAGACGCCGGGTTGACGATGGTGCCGTGCGCCTGAGCCACGCCGCTCCAGGGCAGCGCGCCGACAATCATGGCGAGCAGTACGGCAACCACCCGAAGGGGCTTGCGGACGGCTGACCGGGATTGCCCGCCGGATTGATCGGGCTTGCGTGAACGCATGGGTTCATCCTCCGTTCGTCGGTGATGGCGATCGATATGGGAGCGCTTCCAACAACAGCCTTACATTGATCGATGTCGATGTCAAATCATCTGGTTGGTGCATCTGTGTATGGAGTTGCCCGGAGCTGCCGTACTGGACAGGTCCGGATCGGCCGAACGGGTGCCGGAGCGTCCGCCCCCGCCCGGCCGACCGGCCGGCTCAGAACCCGGCAGCGGCGTCGTACCGGCGGCGCAGATCAGCCATCTCGGACTCGCCCAGTGCTTCCCGCTGCGCCAGTTCCGCGTACTTCTCCGGGAACATCTGCCGCAGCCGGTCGATGAAGATGACGTCTTCGGTCGCCTCGACCACCTGGATGCCCGGAGGCTCGGTGGACAGATCCATGATCACCGGGCCGGCCAGCTTGACCGCCCAGTCCCACGTGCGCTTCTGCTCCGCGACCCCGCAGAGGTGGAAACCGTAGACCGTATGCACATCGGCGTACGTGGTGGCCTCGGCCGGCTCGTAGCCGTAGACGTGGACGCCACAGATCACCGCCGGCCTCGCCTCATCCCCGGTGGCCACCTGCTGGACACCATGTCCACCGTGGTTGTGTTGCTCCGGGTCCGCCTGTTCGAGCGTGGTGCGCATCCGGGTCACGATCTGCCCGTGCAGATCCGCCGGCCGCGCCTCGGAGCCGGCCGTGTTGACCAGTACGACCGTGCCGGCGGAGACCGCCAGCAGGATCACCGCCACCCCCACGAAGCGGTTTCGGTACCACCCCGCGAAACTCTCCCGGGAAATCATGATTGCTTCTCACCTCGTCGCCGGTTCTGGTGCGTTGGCAGACCCCATCGGACGCCTCCGGCGTGCCAGACGTCGAGCGCGTCGGCCGTCGTGGGGACACGTACCGGGGGACATGGACGGCGGGGACACCTGCCCAGGGATGTGCGCCCGTCGTCGTGAAGATGGCCCGGCGGTGCGGCGCGCGAGCGTCTGCCACAACGGCGCGCTGCCGGCACTGCGATGCTCCCGTGCTAGCCGTTCCCAGTGCGGTTGCCCCCGCACTGCGGCGATGTGAGCCATTCCAACACGTTTGGACCCGATCCGGCAACATCGATGGTTCTGATCGTCTCAACGGGCCCGACCAGGGACGGGCGCAGCGGCGTCCGGTGCCGGCGCGATGACGCGCTGGTCTCGCTAGTCGTGGTCATGACCGTCCGCGACCGGGGGTGGCCCGATCGACGCCGGGTCGGTACCGACCGGCTCCCCCACCATGATCAGACGGCCGATCCGGTACGTGGGAACGGGCAACGTCCCGGCCGCGTACTGCCGCCGAGCGGTGATGTACGCGATACCGGTCGACGCCGCCCATTCCTTCAAGTTCACACGAGCAACATGGCTGCCCCAAGAGCGCCAAAGATGCACGACACGCCAACAGCTACCGACCCCGTTCATCCAGACCGGAGCCTATGGCGTCAGGCGGTCACGATCACGTCACCACGTCGGCGACAACCCGCCAGACCTGGGCCGCGAGCCAGTCGTTCAGCTGGTGCAGGTCGACCTCGTCCCGGTGGTCGAACCACCAGATGATGCCGGCGTCGACCATGCCGATGACGCTGGCCACCGCGTACGCGGGCAGGTGTGCCTCGCGGCCGGCGGCGCGCAGGTTGGCGACGGCGGCGTCGGTGAGTTCGGCGACGGCCTGCGGGGTGCCGAGGCGCGCCCGGAACCGGTAGAGGTTCGGGTGCTCCACCGCCCAGCTCAGTACCTGGCCGATGACGCCGTGCACCACCTCGGGCAGCGCGCCCGGGGCCGACAGCGACGGGCGGATCCACGCGCTCAGCAGCCGGGCGGCGTGCCGGGCGACGGCCTGGTCAAGGTCGTCCTTGCTGGCGAAGTGGCGGTACACGTGCGGTCTGGGTAGCCCGGCCCGGTCGGCCACCGTGCCGAGGCCGGTGTCGGTGCCGTGCTCCTCGATGGTCCGGACCGCCGCTTCCACGATCAACTGTCGCCGCCGGGCCCGCTCGTCCGGGGCGCCGCCGGCCCGGCGGGCGGCGATGGTGTCCCGTTTCACCGCCGCGTTACTCACCGGGCCACTGTAACGGCTCTGTATCCTCGATTGGGTACGAGCTGTACCCACACGCGTCCCGACGAGGTAGCCATGCCCAGTGAAGCGCCCGGCCACATCGACCTCGCCCGCCTGCGGGAAGTGCTCGACGGACCGTGGGCCACGGTCCGCGCCGCCCACCGTGACCGCCTCGACGCGCGTTTCCTCCCGGTGTACGGCGAGACCGGCGACCAGGCACGTGCGCGGGTCACCCGGCTGCTCACCGAACTCCCGGCCGAGCTGGGCATCGGGGCGGCCTTTCCCACCGAGTACGGCGGTGCGTCCGACGTCGGCGGTTCGATCATCGCCAGCGAGATGCTGGCGCAGGTCGACCTGTCGCTGATGGTCAAGGCGGGCGTGCAGTGGGGCCTGTTCGGCGGCGCCGTGGTGGCCCTCGGCACGCGGCGGCACCACGACGCCCACCTCCGGGACATCATCTCCGCCAACACCCTCGGCTGCTTCGCGATGACCGAGACCGGTCACGGCTCCGATGTCCAGCAGCTGCGCACCACCTGCACGTACGACCCGCAGACGCAGACCTTCGACCTGCACACCCCGCACGAGGCGGCCCGCAAGGACTACATCGGCAACGCGGCCCGGGACGGGCGGATGGCGGTGGTCTTCGCGCAGCTGATCACCAAGGGGCGGCGGCACGGCGTACACGCGTGGTTGGTCCCGATCCGCGACGCGCGGGGCAACCCGTTGCCGGGCGTGACCATCGGCGACGCGGGCCCCAAGGCCGGCCTGCTCGGTGTGGACAACGGACGGCTCAGCTTCGACCACGTGCGGGTGCCCCGGGACATGCTGCTGGACCGGTACGGTCAGGTCGCGGCGGACGGCACCTACTCCAGCCCGATCGAGAACGACTCGCGGCGCTTCTTCACCATGCTCGGCACCCTGGTCCGTGGCCGGGTCAGCGTGGGCGGCGCCGCGTCGGCGGCCACCAAGTCGGCCCTGACCATCGCGGTCCGCTACGGCGACATCCGCCGGCAGTTCAGCGCGCCCGACGCCGATCGCGAGGTGCCGCTCAACGACTACCTGGCCCACCAGCGCAAGCTGCTGCCCGCCCTGGCCACCACGTACGCGTTCCACTTCGCCCAGGCCGAGCTGGTCGCCGCGCTCAGCGAGGCGCAGGGCGGCGACGGCCCGCTCGACGAGCACCGGCAGCGGGAACTGGAGTCCCGGGCCGCCGGTCTCAAGGCCGCGCAGACCTGGCACGCCACCCGCACCATCCAGATGTGCCGCGAGGCGTGCGGCGGCGCCGGCTACCTGGCCGAGAACCGGCTGCCCGGCCTGAAGGCCGACACCGACGTCTTCACGACGTTCGAGGGCGACAACACGGTGCTGCTGCAGATGGTGGCCAAGGGGCTGCTCACCGGCTACCGCGACGAGTTCGGCTCGCTGGACGGGTGGGGGCGTGCCTCCTTCGTCGCCGAACAGGTGCGGGAAATGGTGCTGGAGCGCACCGCCGCGCGGTCGCTCATCCAGCGGCTGGTGAGCGCCGTTCCCGGCCGTGACGAGGAGGTCGCGGTCACCGACCGGGGCTGGCAGCTCAAGGTCTTCGAGGATCGCGAGAAGCACCTCCTCGACGGCGCGATCCGCCGCCTCCGCAACGGTGCGGCCGTCAAGAAGGACCGCCCCTTCGACATCTTCAACGACGTCCAGGATCACGTCCTCACGGTCGCCGCCGCGCACATCGACCGGGTCACCCTGGAGGCGTTCGTCGCCGGCATCGCCGCCACCGAGGACCCGGCGGTCCAGGCCCTGCTCTCCCGCGTCTGTGACCTCTACGCGCTCAGCGTCATCGAGGCCCACAAGGGATGGTTCCTGGAGCACGGCCGGCTCA
Organism: Micromonospora sp. WMMD1082; assembly: GCF_029626175.1. NCBI lineage: Bacteria > Bacillati > Actinomycetota > Actinomycetes > Micromonosporales > Micromonosporaceae > Micromonospora > Micromonospora sp. WMMD1082. Next base: position 7,345,527 of record NZ_JARUBM010000002.1, read on the forward strand.
CGCCCGCCCGCTCCAAGGCGGTCACCGGGGTGATGAACGGCCTGCTCAGGGAGCTGCGCCCGCAGATGCGGACGCTGGTGGACGGTTTCGCCATCCCGGAGACGTGGCTGCACTGCGCCATCCTGCGCGAGGAGCCCGGCCGGCAGGAGACCATGGCGGCCCACGACGCCGCCGGTGATCCGCAGGCCGTCCCGGCGTAGGCGGGGCCGCTCCCCCGCCTACGCTGGTCGGCGCCGTCTCAGGCCCGGTGTTCGTTGAGGCGGGCGGCCTGGCGCATCAGGTGGTCGCGTTCGGCGAGGTTGGGGGCCTTGTGGGCGGCCTCGGCGTACAGCCGCGCCGCGGTCGGCAGGTCGCCGTCGCGTTCGTGGAGGTATGCCGCCACCGCCGCGTGCCGGGGTAGTGAGTCGTCCAGCGCCGCGAGCGCCGCCAGCCCGGCGCGCGGTCCGTCGGCCTCGCCGACGGCCACCGCGCGGTTGAGCCGGACGACCGGGCTGTCGGTCAGGCGCGCGAGTTCGTCGTACCACTCGATGATCTGCACCCAGTCGGTCTCCTCGGCGGTGCGCGCGTCGGCGTGGAGTGCCGCGATGGCGGCCTGGGCCTGGAACTCGCCCAGCCGGTCGCGGGCGAGGGCCGCCTGCAGGATCTCGACGCCCTCGGCGATCGACGCGGTGTCCCACCGGCCACGGTCCTGCTCGGCGAGCGGCACCAGGCTGCCGTCGGGCGCGGTCCGGGTGGCGCGCCGGGCGTGATGGAGCAGCATGAGGGCGAGCAGGCCGGACACCTCGGGGTGGTCGATCGCGGCCGCGAGCTGCCGGGTGAGCCGGATGGCCTCGGCGGCGAGGTCGACGTCACCGGAGTAACCCTCGTTGAAGACCAGGTAGAGGACCCGCAGCACGCAGGCGACGTCGCCGGGCTGGTCGAACCGCACCCCGGAGACGGTGCGCTTGGCCCGGCTGATGCGCTGCGCCATGGTCGCCTCGGGCACCAGATATGCCTGGGCGATCTGGCGGGTGGTCAGCCCGCCCACGGCACGCAGCGTGAGCGCGACCGCGGACGACGGCGTCAGCGACGGGTGGGCGCACAGGAAGTAGAGCTGGAGCGTGTCGTCCACCGCGGGGGTCGGACCGGGCGCCGGCTCCTCGTCGACGCGGTCCTCCCGCCGGCGGCGGGCGGTGTCCGCCCGGGCCGCGTCGAGGAACCTGCGCCAGGCCACGGTGACCAGCCAGCCCTTCGGGTCACGCGGTGGGTCGACCGGCCAGACGCGTACCGCCTCGACCAGCGCGTCCTGCACGGCGTCCTCGGCCGCCGCGAAGTCGGCTCCGCGGCGGCCGAGGATCCCGAGCACGCTCGGCGTGAGGCTCCGGAGCAGGGCCTCGTCCAACTCGCCGGTCACGGCGTGATGGTGGGCGGCGCGCCCAGGAACGGGCGCACCTCAAGCCACTCGTGGATCGGCTTCCCACCCGCCCCCGGTGCGGCCGACAGCTCCCCGGCCAACTCGATGGCGCGCTCGTAGCTGTCGACGTCGATCACCATCCAGCCGGCGATCAGATCCTTGGTCTCGGCGAACGGGCCGTCGGTGACCGGCGGGCGCCCCTCCCCGTCGTACCGGACGAACGTCCCCTCGGGGGCGAGGGCCTGACCGTCGACGAACTCCCCGGTCCCCTCCAGCCGGGTCGCGAAGTCGCTCATGTACTGCAGGTGCGCGGAGATCTCCTCCGGCGTCCACCGCTCCATGGGCACGTCGTTGACCGCAGCCGGAGCGCCGCGGTAGTGCTTGAGCAGCAGGTACTTGGCCATCGTGCTTCTCCTCGATGCTGGTGCGACCCATTCTGGTCACCGTCACCCCGGGGACGACGCCCACCACGGGTTCTCGACATCATCTTCCGAACTTTCTCGGCTCACTTCCCAGAGATCGAGAATCTTGCATATGTCGATCGCGCTCGTGTATGAAGACTTAGGACTCGTTAAGGTTCCGGTTCCTGGGGAGGAGCGACCATGACACATGCCCTGCGACGCCTGCGAACGGTGGCGGTGACGCTCGGCGCCTGCACGCTCGGGCTGAGCCTGCTGGCGGCACCCGCCGAGGCGTACTCGGTTCAACCCCTCGCGCCACACTCCGACCGGGCACCCGAGTCGGATCAGTTCACCGCCGAGGGCGTGACGACGGTCGGTGAGCTACGCACCGTCGACGGCTCGCTGTCGTCCGCCCGCAACGGCCGGACCCAGGTCATCCGGCACCCCGGTGCTACGTACGTCAAGGTGCACTTCAGCTCCCTGCGACTGGCGCCGGGAGAGTACGTCACGGTGTCCAGCCCCGACGGCCGGGAGAGCTACCGGTACGACCGCCACCTGGACCGGGCGACCGGCGCGGACTACACCACCGACGGGCGACCGGGCTTCTGGGCGATGTCGGTGGAGGGCGACACCGCAGTGGTGACGCTGCACGGCAGCCGCACCTCCCGGGGCAGCGCCGCGACCATCGACCGGTTCTGGCGCGGCTACGACCGCGCGGAGATCTCGCAGTACAACTTCTCCACGCAGTCCGTCTGCAGCACCGACGCCCGCCGCGACGTGGTCTGTTACCAGAGCAGCCACCCCACCGAGTACGCCCGCAGCAACGCGGTGGCCCGGCTGCTCATCAGCGGCGGCGGCATGTGCACCACCTGGCGGGTCGGCAACACCAACCGCATGCTGACCAACAAGCACTGCTTCTCGACGCAGTCCGCGGTCAGCGGCAGCGAGATGCAGTTCAACTACCAGTGCGCCACCTGCGGCGGCGCGAACCCCGGGGCCGGCACCAAGGTGAGCGGTGCCACCCTCTACCGGGTGAGCGCCGGCGGCTCCAGCCAGCTGGACTACGCCCTGTACTCGGTGAACAACTTCGCCGCCATCCAGGGCTTCGGCACGCTCTACCTGGCAACCAGCGCCACCAGCAACGGCACCCAGATGTACATCCCCGGACACGGCGACGGCAACCCGAAGCGCTTGTCGATCTTCGAGGACGCCCAGAACGGCCCGCGCTGCACCGTCCGCAACGCGAACTACAACACCTGGAACATCAGCTACAGCTGTGACACCTCGGGCGGCAACTCGGGCTCGCCGGTGTTGAACAGCAGCCACCGGGTGATCGCCCTGCACCACCTCGGCGGCTGCCCGTCCAACCAGGGTGCGAAGGCGCACCTCATCTACAACGAGATCGCCAGTTTGATCGACAACGGCTGACGGGGACGGTGGTGGGGCAGGGCGACCCCTCCCCCACCACCGCCTATGCGCCCGCGGGCAGTCGGGTGTTCCGCGGGATGCTGCCGAACCTGCCGGAGTGGAAGTCGCGGTACGCCTGCGCGATCTCCGCGCGGGTGTTCATCACGAAGGGGCCGCTGGCCACCACGGACTCGCCGATGGGCCGTCCCGCGTACAGCATGACCCGGGTCTGCTCGTCGCCGTCGCCGGTGGCCAGCGCCAGCGTGGTCGGGCCGCCCTGCCGGGAGACCGGGTCCGACCAGGCGATCTGGCCCGCGTCGACCGTCCGGCCGGCGACCGCCAGGCGGCCGGAGATGACGTACGCGAAGGCCCGCTGGTCCCCGTCGAGCACCTGCCGGTACTCGGTCCTTGGATCGAGTGTGATGAGCATCCCCAGGATCGGCCAGTGGTTGATCGCCGGACCGCGAGCCGAGGCGGTCTCGCCCGAGACGACCTGGATCAGCACACCCGGCTCGGTGTGCACCGCCTGCATGCCGGCACGCAGATCCTGGTAGCGGGTGGGCGCGAGCTTCCGGTCGGCCGGCAGGTTGATCCACATCTGGATGATGTGCGCGCGCTCGGATCGGGCGGCGACCTCCCGGTGGATGATGCCGCGCCCGGCGGTCATCCATTGGATGTCGCCCGGCCCGAGCACGCCGGCGTTGCCAAGGCTGTCGCCGTGCTCCAGCGCGCCGTCCAGGATCAGGGTGACGGTTTCCAGTCCGCGGTGCGGATGCCAGTCGAACCCCGGCTCGTTGACCAGTTCCTCACCCATCACCAGGAACGGGTCGGTCCAGGCGTTGTTGCCCGGCGCGATGATGAGTGCGCTGTCGTCAGAATGTGCGGTACGACCGATGCGCACCTTGTCGATGATCCGGTCGACCCCACGCGTGACCGGTGTGCTGTGGCTGGCCATCATGCCCTCCCTGCTCGATGGGGAAAGCGTCCTGCCGGGCCGCCGTTGCTGGCAAAGGCCACCCAAGCTACTTATCTTTGGTGAGTGACCACGCTGCCGGGCCTGCCCGCCACCCCTGCCGACCACGACGACTGCCGCCGGGTGGTCCGCACGGTAGAGATCATCGGGGTCCGCTGGACCGGTGCGATCCTGCTCGCCGCCGCCCGGGGCGCCCGCCGGTTCCGGGACTACCGCGCCATGGTGCCCGGCATCTCCGATCCGCAGCTCTCGCTGCGGCTGAAGGACCTCCAGACCCGGGGGCTCATCGCCCGCACCGTGATCCCCAGCACACCGGTGCAGATCACCTACGCCCTCACGCCGGACGGCGTGGAGCTGATCACCGCGCTTCAGCCCCTGTCCCACTGGAGCAGGCGGCACCCTCCGGAGGAGAAAGGGTGACGGCGGCCGACCCATCCGGGCGACGGGTTTGCAAGCTGCCGATCACCCTCGAAGACGTGCTCTGACCGGGCATCGGTGTGGCGTCCGCACCGCACCTCGACGCCGAACGCGCAGCGAAGGCATTGAACATCTGCTATATGTGGGAACGCTTCCAAGCGTCGAGCGCCGTGTCCATCGGCACTCCGTCGGCGTGCTGAGGACCGAAGTCACGGAGGAGACCATGCGCAACCTTCTCGCGGCGTTGACCGCCGCCCTGGTGCTCGGCGCCACGGCCGGCAGCGTCCCGTCCGACGCGGCGGGTGCCTCCCACCGCGGCTCCTGCACCCGACACCTGCTCTTCTGTGAGGACTTCGAGCGACTGCCGCGCGGCGGCCCCAGCACCCTAAACTGGGGCATCGACACCCGCAACGGCACGCTCACCGTCGAACGTGCCGCCCGTGGCAACCAGGTGCTGCACATCCACACCGTCGACAACGGACGCGCCTTCCTCCGCGTCGACGACTTCGCCGCACCCGGCAACCGCTTCTACGGCCGGATGCGGCTACGCGTCGACGCCTTCCCGACCGCCCCCGACTGGGCACACTTCACCCTCGTCGAGGCCACTGGCACCGGCAGCTCGGAGATCGTCCGCCCGATCGGCGGCCAGTACGCCCCCACGGTCCCCGGAATCTTCTGGGGCCTGGGCGCCGATGGCGGACCGACCGGCGACTGGACCAACTGGCGCGAGTCCGCCCCGGTGGTCGAAGACACCTGGCAGTGCTTCGAGTGGAAACTCGACCCGGCGGACAACCGCGTCACGGTGTGGATCGACGGCGTGGCCAACCCGGAGCTGACCGCCTCCACCAACACGCACGGCGGCAACGACGTGCCCTTCATCCTGCCGACGGTGAACACCGTGAAGATCGGCTGGCAGCTCTACCAGGGCGGCACCACGCCGGGCGAGTTCGACCTCTGGATCGACGACATCGCGCTCTCCACCGCCCGCATCGGCTGCTGACCCCACCACCGTCTCCGAGCCGGGGGTCAGTCCGGATCGGGCATCAGTCCCTGGTCGCGGAGTTGTTGGACCTGCCGCGCCGGTGGTGGAAGCGGATCCGGGTCCGAGGGGCGCGGTCCCTCGGGGCCGTCCGGGCCAACCCGGACGAAGGTCTCGACCCGAGTCACCCGGCACGGCACGCCCTGCACCTCGAAGTCGTCGGTACGCGGGGGCCGATGCGCCGCCCGGGCGCGGGCGTACGCCGCAATGAGCTCCTCGATCGAGGTGTTCTCGGTGCGCGCGATGTCGCCGACGGACAGGGACTCCGCGTCCCGGGCGGCCTGGGGTGTCGGGTAGTTGTTGGACGACCGGGGCCGCCACCGGCCGGAGACGTGCTCCCCGACGGTGTAGCAGACCGGGAGCAGCACCACGTTCGGGTGGGTGGCCACCGCCCGGCGGGAGTCGGCGTGCACATCCTCGGGGACAGTCTCCGCCCGGTAGGACGCCGAGATCATCTCCATCCGGACCAGCCCGTCGGCGAGCCCCGTACCAGCGGTCGGGTCGATGACGAAGCCGTCCCACCGCGATGCGCTCCGCTCCGCCTGCCCCGGCGGGTGCGGGTCCGGATCGGTGGGCCGGGGCGGCTCCGGGCCGTCCGGGCCCATCCGGATGAACGGTTGGGCGCGGATGATCCGGTAGCGGCGCCCGTTGGCCGCGAGTTCGTCGACAGGCTCCCAGTCGAGCAGCTCATACGCCTCCTCGTAGGCCGCCCGCTCGACCGTATGCTCAGCGGTCTGCGGTGTTTCGCTGAACAGCTTGCGGAAGTGGGACGCGAGGCTGTCCCGGGCGTCCTGCGGCTCGTCGGCGTTCAGCCGCAGGATCCGCCACCGGCCGTCCACCTCCTCGGCACAGCCGAAGATCGGCGCGCTCCACAAGATCGTGGGGTATGCGACCGAGCGGTGCCGGGCGTCGTCCTCGGAGACCGCCGACACCGGGTCGTCCCGCTGCTCGATCTTGATCAGCAGGTGATCGGGCACCCGCTCGTCGCGATAGGCCATGCACGCATTGTGTGCCGCGGATCGCCGAAACGCAGCACCGCCACCACCACGGTCCCTCCACAAATGCCAGTAACTCCTCCACAAAGTCGGGTCGCACCCCTCGGGGGGCGGGCGGGAATGATCATCCAGCCTGGTGACGCTCGTGCCGGTCGAGTTCGGCTGGCACGGTTGCTGTACTTCGCTGCTGTACTTCCGGCGGCTGCCTCGTCCAGCCGATGAAGCGGCGGTGCAGGGTGCCGGCTGGCGCCCAGGGCATGTCCTCGGCGGCCTGGATGAGGTAGGCACCGAGGTAGAGAGCCAGCGACACCGGCGCGTCCGCGTACTCCGCGCGCAGTTCCCGCCGCCGCGTCGGACACGGCCACGGCAGGTCGCAGCCACCGCAGCTCCAGATCGGCAGTACCGGCCCGTGGGTGGTCACCGCTGATCATCCGTCGGTGGCCAGTGCCCTCGGTTGATCGGTAGCCGGTGCCGGGTCCGGCACGGCAGGTCAGCTCCGCAGCCGCAGATGCGCCGCCAGCGCTGCCAGGACCACACCGGCCGATGCCGCCGGGCGAAGGTCAACGCGGTGGCCGACAGATAGCCGTCGTACGAGACGCGCCGCACGTACCCTCCCTCGTCGCTCACGAGGGCGGCAGCTTCGTCGCCCTCTGGCTGGGGGACGCGGCGGCCGGGCGTGACTCGCGCCGACCACCGCATCCCGTGAGCGAGAAGCTACGTTCGGTGGCGGGCTGGGTTGGGTAAGGTTCCTACCCCTGGATCACGACACGAGGCCGACCTTGACCGCCAGGTCACGGGCGTCGTCTCGGGTGGAACGCGGACCGTCGAGCAGGTCCAGGGTGATCTGGCGGGCGTACCCGTTGAAGCGGATGGTCTCCGGAGCCGACTCGTACGCCCGCCGCAGCGCCGCCACGGTCGCTTCCTTGTCGTCCTTGCCGTAGTGCGCCCGCGCGACCTCGATCAGATGGCGTGCCCGACGCGGCCTCGACGGAATCGCCGCCACATCATGGCGACGGGCCTGCCGCACCGCCTCGCCCGACTGCTGCAACTCCACCGCCACGGTCACCGCATGAGCGCCCATGATGACCCGGGAGAACGACGTCTGCGGCTGGTAGAAGCCCTCCGGCAGACGCTGCGCCACCTGATCCGCGCGGTCCCAGTACCGCCAGGCACGACCTTCCTCACCAGCACGAGCGGCGGTGTACGCGGCCTCGAAGTTGAGCGCACCCCACAACGCCAGCAGGTTCGTGCTCCCGTCGGCCGTTCGCGGTTCCAGAGCCGACAGCACGTTCAGCGTCACCGCCATCGCGGTGTCCCAGTCCCCGGCGTCCCGATGCACCTGGCACAGGAACCATGCCGCACCGGCGATCGCCTCCGGATCACCGGACTCCTGCGCCGCCACCATCGCCCGGTCCGCCACCCGCCACAGCAACTCCGCAGCCGGTTGGTACGCAAGGAACATCTGCGCCAGCCCGAGCGTCTCCGCCAGTAGGGCTTGGGCCTGCCGCCGCTGCTCACCCTCGTACGCCAACACGGCCCGCTGCCCGTCCCGGAGCAACCCCGGCAATAACCCGCCCAGCACCGTACGGTGATCCGCCGCCTGATGGCGTGCCCGCCACCCTGCCGCAAGTCGCTCCCTCAGACCGGACAACGACTCCGGCGGGATGTCACCGGGGAGCGCGACATGGTTCACGGCGGCCCGGACCGACGCCAGCGCCGGATGCTCCGGCCCGTTGACCACAGCGGACCGGTCGCCCAACTCCGCCGCCAAGGCAGACACGTCGATCTTCAGGGCACGGGCGATCCGATCCAGCATGTGAATGCGCGGCGGCAGGATTCGGTCCGTCTCGACCGCCTTGACCCACTCGGCGCTACGCCCCACCAACCCACCGAGCACCGCACGAGTCTTCCCGGACCGCTCCCGGTAGACCTTCAACCGCTGCCCGAACGTCAACTCCGGCAAGGAATCCACCGGAACCTCCTCGCGTAGCACGGGGATGCACCACCGACCCAGCGGCCGCAATCTGCACTATCTGTAGCGGCATCCTAGACTCACGGGAAGCGGTCGCGCATGTGGCGAGGTCGGCGCCGGGCGGGCTGCGTTTCACGACCTGCGGCACTCGTACGCGACCGAGCTGATGTCGCGCGGCGTTCCGATCAACGACGTTCAGGGCGGTGATGGGCCATGAGAAACCGTCGACAACGTTGAACCTCTACACTCACCGATCGGACGGACGGGGTCAACGCATTCGCGACGCGTTCGCTGACTCATAGCTGACTCATGACCATGCTCATCGATGCAGTCAGCAAGAGAGGCACCCTCTTCCGAGGGTGCCTCAGCTGCTTATTCGTGGTGGGCGATACTGGGATCGAACCAGTGACCTCTTCGGTGTGAACGAAGCGCTCTCCCGCTGAGCTAATCGCCCTCAGCGCGGATCACCTTACCCGATCGAACGACCGGACCGCGAACCCGGGGTCAGTTCGTCGCCAGGTAGCGCAGCACCTGGGCGATCACGTCGATGCCGAGGCTGTACTTGACCGACAGCAGGGCCACGGTGCCGACGAAGACGATGCCGACCGAGCCGATCACCACGCGTACGGCGAGTGACTGCCTCTTCACCCATGCCGTCCAACCGTGCACGTGGCGGCGGGTGAAGCCGAGCAGCCGCTTGGCCCAGTGGAACTCCACGGCCCAGATGCCGAGGCCGGCGATCACGAGCAACCAGCCCGGGCCGGGCAGCGGGATGAGCACGATGCCGACGGACACCACGAGGGCGCCGAGCACCCCGATTATGACCTTGAGTGCGACGCGGCCGGTGGGGTTGGCCCGGATCAATGCGAGGGTGGTGGATATCCGCTGCCGCCAGTGTGGTGGGCCACGTCGCTCGGACACGGCGACAACACCCCCCTCACGCTCCGCGACTCCGTTCGTCTCGCCGCGACGGCCTTGCCCCACCGACGTGGCGCGTCCGTTGGCGCCGCTCCCCCGGGCATAGTCACGTCCGTTACGTCCGGCCCGACCGCCGGCCGCCGGCCGCCGATCACTCGCCGAACCCCGATCACCCACCGGACCTCGATCACCCTCCGCGTCGCGGCCACCCGCCGCGCCGCGATCGGCCACGGACCGACCGGGTCGATCCTGCTGCTCCTTCGGCACCCCGTACCCCCGCTGTTCGGCTGCGCGGACCGCGACGTTTGACGGGCCCCGCGCGGTCACCGGATCCACTGAGGATCGCTTCTGCGACCATTTCACCCCCCAGTGTTGCGCGGGCCCGTCACTGCAACGGCCGACTGGACGTTACCGGAGTAAGTCGACGACTGAACAAACCCGATGCCGGGCTGGATGAACCCACTGGGCAGAACCGGAAATCCTACATGAATTTTCACATTCAGACGGCCTTTCGGACCCCCTTCCCACCACTGGGTGAAGTCAGCGCATGGCGGAGCGTAGCCAGGAAGAGCGGCTGAGTATGGGAAAAGCGGGACACGCGCGTTCCGCAGCGGTGCCGGGGGGAGAACGTTCATGAGTGTCATTCGACCGACGACCGTAGAGGTCGAGACGTCGCTAAGGCTCGTCGCACCTGACGCCACCGCCTTGCCGGTGCGCGCCAGTCTGCGTTACGACCCTGCTGACCCGTATGCGGTCCATGTCCTGTTCCATGCCGAATCGGCCGGCGGCGAGGCGGTGAGCTGGTCCTTCGCCCGCGAACTGCTGGTCACCGGGCTCGACGAGCCGGCGGGCATCGGAGACGTACGGGTCTGGCCCTGGGCCACTCCGCGCGGCGACTTCGTCGCGCTGGCGCTGTCGTCGCCGGACGGCAACGCCCTGTTCGAGGTGCCGCGCAGCGTGCTGGTGCGTTTCCTGCGGCGGACCTACGTCGTCGTCCCGCGCGGTCGGGAGGCCGAGCACCTGGACGTCGACACGGCGGTGAACCGGCTGCTGGCCGGTCGCTGACCACGACGGAACGGGGCCGCGCGGATCTGCCGAGTCCGCGCGGTCCTCGCCTGTCCGCCCTCCGCGCCACCATCCCCGCCGCACGCACGTCACAGCGGCGATCTTGCACTTTCGGTCGCCGATATACAGCTTACGCCCGGTATGTCGAGACACAAAGTGCAAGATCGACGAGGCGCGGCAAGGGGCGAGGCGCGCGGGCGGGGGGCGGGGAGGGTGGGGGTACGGGGTTAGCCGTGGGTGGTTAGGCCGCCGTCTACGGGGATCACGGCGCCGGTGAGGTAGGCGCCGGCCCGGGAGGCGAGGTAGATCGCGGTGCCGGCCATGTCCTCGGGTCGGCCGATCCGTCCAAGCGGCACCTGGGCCTCGATGGCCGCCCGGGTGCCGGGGTCGTCCAGCGCGAACGCCATCATCTTGCTCTCGAACGGTCCGGGCGCGATCGCGTTGACGGTGATCCGCTCGCCGGCCAACTGGTGGGCCAGGCTGCGGGTCAGCATGTGCACCGCCGCCTTCGTGGCGGAGTAGGCGTACACCTCCATGGCCGGCACCCGGATGCCGTCGATGGAGCCGATGTTGATCACACGCGCCGGGTTGTCGGCGCCGGCGGCGGCACGCAGGGCCGGCAGCAGCGCGGTGGTCAGCTGGAACACCGCCTTGACGTTGACCGCCCACAGCTTGTCGAACGCGCTCTGCGGGTAGCTCTCCAGCGGTGCGCCCCAGGTGGCTCCGGCGTTGTTGACCAGCACGTCCAGCCTGTCGACCCGGTCCCGGACGGTCGCCGCCAGTTCCTGCGGGCCCCCGTCGCGGCCGAGGTCCACGGGGATCGCCTCGCAGCGGCCGGATCCGGACAGTTCCCGGGCCACGGCCTCGCAGACCTCGGCCTTGCGCGACGAGATGATCACGTGTGCGCCGGCCGCGACGAAGCCTCGGGCGATCATCAACCCGATTCCCCGCGAGCCACCGGTGACCAGGACCGTCTTGCCGTCGACGGAAAACAGATCGCTCATGCCCATCCCCTCACGAGCCGGCCGACCCGGCCGGATGTCAGGGCCGCCGCCAGAGGCCGCTCGGGCGCCACGACGACCAGATAGCTACCGATCGGTAACCTAACCGCACGCCCGCACCGGGACAACCCCGAGCACCCGGAAGCGACCCCCGGGCCGAGTAAAGGACGCGACGATTACCCGGGCCGCAAGGGGTGCGTGCGGGCCGGTCGCGGGCTAACGTCGCAGGTGATGGTCCCTTCCGGTCACCTCGTCACGGCCCTGCCCGATGCCGCCGCCGGTCCGGCCGGGATCGATACGATCACACTCGGTGATCTGACTCCCGACCCCGGGTGGCGGCGACCGGTGCTGTTGGACCGTGAGCTGATCGTGCTGACCACGGGCGGTCACGGCCTCGCCGAGGTGGATTTCCGCGTCCTGCCCTGCCGGCCCGGCACACTGCTGCGGGTACGCGCCGGGCAGGTCCTGCGCTGCACGCTCCCCCAGCTGGACGCCACCGTGGTGCGCTGGCACCCGGAGGCGCTGCACGGGCTCGACGTCGACGCCGACGACGTGCCGACCTGGGTCCAGCTCGCCGGCGAGGACGAGGACGCGGTCATCAACGAGGTGAGCCAGCTGACCGTGGACTCCCGCCGGCACGCGGGCACGCCGGCCGCCCGCAGCCTGTTGCGCCATCAGCTGACCGTGCTGCTGCTGCGGCTGAGCATGCTGCCGTCCGGTGCGGGGCGGGCGGCGCGCCCCGAGGAGGACACCTTCCGTCGGTTGTGCCGGGAGGTGGAACGCGGCTACCAGCACACCCGCCGGGTCGAGGACTATGCAGACCGGCTGGGTTGCTCGGTGCGTACCCTCACCCGGGCCTGCCTGGCAGTCACCGGGCGCAGCGCCAAGCAGGTGGTGGACGAGCGGGTCGCGCTCCAGGCCAGCCGGTTGCTCACCGCCACCGACGAGCCGGTCGCCCGGATCGGCCGGCAGCTCGGTTTCACCGAGCCGACCAACTTCGGCCGGTTCTTCACCCGCGAGGTCGGCGTCAGCCCCGGCGCGTTCCGGGCCGCCCGCGAGCAGCCCGCACCGGCACCGGTGGTGCGTCCCCGCCCGCCGGCCGACGCGCGTACCGGCGCCCACCGGGCGTGACGGGCACGGCGTCCACCGGCCTGACGGACGCGGGCGGCGGCAGCACGCAGGCGATTCCGCCGGCCGGATGCCGCTCGACCGGCGCACGTTGGGCATGATGGCAGGGTGCAGATATCCGCGCGTGGTGACTACGCGGTACGGGCGGCACTGAGTCTCGCCGCCGCGTACCCGTCGTTGCTGTCCACCCAGGCCATCTCCGCGGAGCAGGACATGCCCCGCAAGTTCCTCGAGGCGGTCCTGGCCGATCTACGCCGGGCCGGCATCGTCCGGGCCCAGCGGGGCGCGGAGGGCGGCTACGCCCTGGCCCAGCCGCCCCGCGAGGTGACCATCGGCGCGGTGCTGCGGGCCGTCGAGGGGCCACTGGCCGGCGTACGCGGCCTGCGTCCGGAGGAGACGAAGTACGAAGGGGTGGCCGAGCACCTACCGGAGTTCTGGGTGGCGGTCCGCGCCTCGCTGCGGCGGGTGGTCGACGAGGTGAGCCTGGCGGACGTCGTCAACGGTCGGCTGCCGACCCATGTCCGGCGGCTGACCACCCTGCCCGACGCCTGGGAACCGCGCTGATCCCCGCCGCCACGTCGCGTGGTTCGGGTTGGCGGGTTCACTGCGGACCGTCTTGTTTGCCGGGTCGGCGTTACGGGCATCTTCGAGCGCGCAGGGGGACGTGACGAAGGGAGGCCCGCGATGGGTCTGATGTTGCGCAAGCGCAAGAAGTTCGGGCCGCTGATCCTCAACTTCACGCAGAACGGCTTCTCATCCTGGAGCATCAAGCTCGGCCGGTGGTCCTGGAACTCCCGAGCCAGGGCGCACCGCGTCGACCTGCCGGGGCCGCTGCACTGGAAGCAGGACAAGTCCGGGACGTGAGGTCCCGGGATCGAGCGGGGCGCCGGAGTTCACCGGCGCCCCGCTCGGCGTCTGCGCCAACCGTCAGCGACCGGATCACCGCCCCATCGCGTCAACCGGGTCGGCGTTGCCATAGCAGCTCAGCCGTCACCGTCCGCTACCACGACACCTCACCTCGCCAGGTGACTGTTCGTAACGGCAGCACCTCCCACCCCCACCCCACATGCGCACGCTTTGCTCTGCTTCAACCCACGCAACAGGCCCTGAGCTGCACTGACGCGGGCCCTCACTCAGCGCCGCAGCGAGCCGGTCGACGCGGATAGTAACCGTTGCGTGGGTTGAAGCAGAGCAAAGGAAGCGAGTGGGAGTCAGGTCGGGGAAGGGCGGAACTACGCGACGTAACGATCGTAGGTGCGTGCGGGCCGGGCCAGGTTGGGCTGGGCTGGTCGCCGGCGGGCGCGGTGCGCGGCTGGGCCGCCGTGAACCGTGCCAGCGCGCGTCGCCGTGGACCGTGCCAGCGCGCGTCAGGTAGCTGACCGGGCGGGCGTGATCAGTACGTCGCCGGCGAGCCGGCCGTGTTCCGGTGCCCGGGTCACCCGACCCTCGTCGAGCAACGTGGTCAGCGCCCGCACCGCGTCCACGGCCCGGTACGCCGTGTCGGTCACGGCGTACCGACGCAGTTCGGTGACCGTGCGCGGGCCGCGCCGGGTCAGTTCGTCCAGCAGGGCACGACCCAACGGGGCGGGATCCGCCTCCGGCGCGGGTGACAGCGGTGCGCCGTGCGGGTCACGGAGCCGCAGCCCGGTCGCCCACAGGCTCTCCTTCACCGCCTCCAGGCTGCGGTCCGAACCGGTGCCGAAGCCGAGCCGCCGGTCGGCGTCGACCAGCTCGACCTCGGTGGCCAGCGGGAACCCGGCATCGACCAGCGCGGAGCGCAGTGGGATGCCCGCGCCGGCGACCACCAGCGCCTCGGCGGGCCGGCCGGTCGCGGCGGCGGTGAGGGCCACCGGGTCCACCGGACCGCCGGCCTCCAGGTAGGACAGCACCGGCGCACCGGCGGCGCCGGCCGCACGCAGCGCCACCGGCAGCCGGCCGGTGTCACCGGGCATCAGGTGTACGGCCACGTCGGCCGGTAGTCCCACCTCGGCGTCACCGAGCCGGGCCGGCAGGTCCACGGTTCCGTCGGCGAGCACCAGGACGGTGAGCCGGCAGCCGCGCCGCGGCGCGACATGCTCGCCGACCAGCCGCAGGGTCTCCTCGGCGAGGCGCGGGACGCTGCCGTCGTACCCGAGAACGACGGTGGCCCGCCGGGCGCGGTGCAGCGCGGCCGGCACCCAGCTGTCCAGGTGCCGGAGGAACAGCTCGTGACCTACGGTGTCGATCGGCATCCTGCCGTTCTACCGCAACCGGCGGCGACGGCGGGCAGCACCACCCAAGCCGGGCACCCGCGCGAGCCGGGCACCGCCCGGCGCCACTCAGGCCCGGCACCACTCAGGCTGGCACCACTCAGGCTGGCACCGAGATCCCGACCCCGCCACGGGTCTGCCCGCCGTAGCGCCGGATCTCGGCGGCCAGGTCCAGCCGGCCGATCCTGGTCCGGGCGGCGATGGCGGCGTCGTCCAGCAGGTCGGCGGGCACCAGCCAGACCACCTCGAACTCCAGCCCGTCCGGATCCTGACCGTAGAGGCTCTTGGTGGTGCCGTGGTCGGAGGTGCCGACCAGCGCGCCCGCCGCCGTCAGCCGCCGGGCGGTGGCGGCCAGCTCGTCAAGCGTGTCCACCTCCCAGGCCAGGTGGTACAGGCCGACGGTGGCCCGCCCGGCGGTCGACCGGCCGGCGCTCGCGCCGACCTCGAAGAGACCGAGGTCGTGGTCGTTGGTGGAGCCGGGCGCCTGGAGGAAGGCGGCACCCCGGAACCCCTCGGGGGTCATCGGCACCCGGCGGAAGCCCAGCACGTCGCGGTAGAACGCGACGCTGCGCTCGAGGTCACCGACGTAGAGGACGGCGTGGTTGAGGCGATGGATTCCCATGCCACCGAGACTAGCTCGCTTTAGTTGAGCGTTCAACTATATGGGTATGATGGTGGTCATGACCCGCTGGCTGGACCCGGACGAGCAGCGCACCTGGCGGGCGTTCCTGGCCGCCTCCCGGGCGCTGATGGAGACGCTCGACCGGGAGCTGCAACGCGACGCCAACATGCCGCACGCCTACTACGAGATCCTGGTATGCCTCTCCGAGGCACCCGAGCGGCGGCTCCGGATGAGCGAGCTGGCCGACGCCACCGGTTCCTCGCGCAGCCGGCTCTCCCACGCCGTGTCCCGGCTGGAGGCGGCCGGCTGGGTCCGCCGCGACGACTGCCCGACCGACCGGCGCGGCCAGCTCGCCCTCCTCACCGACGAGGGCTTCGCCGCCCTGGCCGCCGCCGCGCCCGGCCATGTCGAGGGGGTACGCCGGCACCTGTTCGACGCGCTCAGTCCCGCTCAGGTCGACCAGTTACGCCGGATCAGCGAGGCATTGACCGATCGCCTGACCCGTCCCTGACCGGATCCTGACCGAACCACTCCGGCGCGGGTCTTGTACATAACGTCGTCGGATGAGCACGATGGGGCGTGCCCTCCGGCTTCGGTGAACTGACTGATCAGGCGCACGACCTGGTCTCCGCCGGCGATCTCGCCGGCGCCCAACGGCTGCTCGCCGACGCGCTGACCGGCGCCGACCCGCGCCCGGCCAACGCCACGCCCGAGATTGCCGAGGCGGCCGGCCTGCATGCGCGGGTGCTGCTCGCGCTCGGCGAGCCGCAGTCGGCCCGGGGCTGGGCCGCCTACGCGTACGCCGCCAGCACCCGGCTGCTCGGCCGCCCCGATCCGCGTACGGTGGCCGCCGCGGCGACCCTGGCGGCGGTGCTGCACCGGGTGGGCAGTTGGTCGCGGGCGGCGCGGCTGTACCAGGAAGTGATCATCGAGCTGACCGCATCCGACGGGCCGGAGTCGCTGCGGGTGCTCGCCGCCCACGCCGACCTGGCCACCGTGGAGTACGCCCGAGGTCAGTGCGAGGTTGCCCGCGACCGTCTCCAGGACGCCTGGGAACTGCACCGCGAGGTGTACGGCGACGGCCACCCGAGCGGGATCAAGATGCTGGCCCGGCTCGGATCGATGCAGCGCGACTGCGGGCACTTCGTCGAGGGGCACGACAACCTGGCTCTGGCCGGTGAGTTGGCCCGCCAGCACCTCGCCCCGGACGACCCGCTGACCGCGCAGGTCGCGGCGCTGGCCCGGGCGGCGGCCAATCCAGGCCATGTCTGCACCGACACCCCGCCGGTCAGTACCGCGGACCCGGTCGTGCCGGCCGCCCGCACCCCACCGCCGGACGACGCCGAGCATCTGGCGTGGACGGCACCACCGGACGAGCAGCCGACGCCGCCCGACGCCCCGAGATGGGCGGCACCACCGGACGATGAACTGACGCCGCCGCCCGACGCCCCGAGATGGGCCGCGACACCGAACGGGCAGCCGACGCCGCCGCCCGACGCCCCGGGATGGGCGGCGATACCGGACGAGGAGCCGGCACGGCCGGGCTGGCCCGATCTGGACGACGCCGATCAGGAGTGGCGGACGGGGTACCGCGCCGGTCGGGAGCAGCATCCCGCGGAGGGTTACCACCCGAGCCACGGGTACCAGCCGGCCGAGCACCCATCCGCTGGGCACCCATCCGCCGGGCACCCGCCGGCCGGTGCGGCGCCGGCGGTGCCCACGCCACGGCAGCCGGCGGACGGCCCGGCCGGGCCGCCGGAGGACTGGTGGATCGGCCCTCCGACCGAGCAGCTGGCCGAGCCGGATCCGCGCCCCGAGGACCCGGAGACCGGTGCGGCGCACCAGGCGACCGGTCCGGAGGACCAGGCGACCGGTCCGGAGGACCAGGCGACCGACACGGCCGTGCCGCCGAGCGTGATCGGACTGGCCGGCCCGCCGCAGGCTCCCGGGGTGTACCGGATGCGCCGGGTCACCGAGCCGGCGCAACCGGAGACGCCGTCACGGATGCGCCGGGCGGCCGAGCCGGGGACACCGTCACGCCTGCTGCCGGTGCCGGTACGCCGTGCCGCCGTACCGCCGCCCCGGCGGTCGAACCGGCTGGTGCCGATCGTCGCGGCGGGGGTCCTCGTGGTGCTCCTCGGCGCCGCGGCGGTCATCGCCGGGGTGTCCCGCGTCGACGGCGGCGGCGACCCGGCACCCCCGGCCGCGAGCGGCGCACCGACCGCCGCACCGAGCGACGCGGCGACCCCGACGACCACGGCCCCCGAGGTGCCTCCCGTCTCCCCCGGCGCCGCGCCGAGCGGGCTGTCGCTGCGCGACAACCGGGACAGCGTGACCTTGCGGTGGACCTATCCGGCCGGCGGGGAAGGGCCGGTGATCGTCTCCGGCGGCCGGACCGGGCAGCCGCAGAACGCCTTCGCCGACCTGCCCGCCGGCAGCGACAGCTTCGTCGTCTACGGCCTCAACCGCAGCCTCGACTACTGCTTCACGGTGGCGGTCGCCTGGTCCACCGACACCATCGCCCGCTCCGGCGAGGTCTGCACCGAGCGTCGCTGAATCGCCGAGTCGCCGACGGCGGGGGCCGGGCGGGCGCGGTGACGGGATTGGCTTCACCGTTCGCCGCGCGGTACCTTGGGCAGTTCAGGCACAAAAAAGAACGGCTCGAATAAGCCGCTCTTAATTCGAATACTAGCCAATCGGGAGACGGATTGTCAAGGCACTCCGGCGGTTCGCCGTCCGACGACGAGATCGGCCGCGAGCAGGAGTACGTCTCGATGCTCTACCAGCGCCTGGACGACCTGCGGGAGCAGGCGTCGACGCGGCTGACCGAGGAGCTACGGGCCACCGGCGGCACGTTGCAGGCGCGTTCCCAACGCGACGGCACCGTTCGCATGTATGCCGACCAGGTGGAACAGTTCTCGGCGGTGGAGAACGGCCTCTGCTTCGGCCGGTTGGACACCGATGAGGGGGACAGTCACTACATCGGCCGGATCGGCATCTTCGACACCGACGGCGACTACGAGCCGCTGCTGATGGACTGGCGCGCCCCGGCCGCCCGCGCCTTCTACCTCGCCACCGCCGCCAACCCGCAGGGCATCCGGCGCCGCCGGCACCTGCGTACCCGGCAACGCAAGGTGGTCGGCCTCAACGACGAGGTGCTCGACCTGGCCACCGCCTCCCCCACCGCCCACGAGGAGCTGACCGGCGAGGCGTCGCTGCTGGCCGCGCTCAACGCGGGGCGCACGGGCCGGATGCGCGACATCGTCGAGACCATCCAGGCCGAACAGGACCGGATCATTCGCGCCGACCTGCCCGGCGTCCTGGTGGTGCAGGGCGGGCCGGGGACCGGCAAGACCGCCGTCGCGCTGCACCGGGCCGCGTACCTGCTCTACACCCACCGCCGGGAACTCTCCACCCGGGGCGTGCTGCTGGTCGGCCCCAACGTGACGTTCCTGCGCTACATCTCGCAGGTGCTGCCCGCGCTGGCCGAGACGGGCGTGCTGCTGCGTACCCAGGGCGATCTCTTCCCGGGGGTGAGCGCCCGCAGGACCGAGCCCGCCACCACCGCCGCCCTCAAGGGACGGTCCGCGATGGTCGAGGTGCTCGCCAACGCCGTACGCGATCGGCAGCGGGTGCCCGACGAACCGCTGGAGATCGAACTGCCGCAGCGGGAGATCCTCGTCCTCGACCCACAGACCGTACGCGCGGCGCGCGACCGGGCGCGGCGCAGCGGCCGGCCGCACAACCTGGCCCGCGCCGTCTTCGACATCGAGATCATCCATGCGCTGGCCGGCCAGGTCGCCGACCGGATCGGCGCCGACCCGTTGGGCGGGGAGAACCTGCTGGAGGAGGCGGATCTCGCCGAGATCCGCCGCGAACTGCGCGAGGAACCGGAGGTGCGGGCGGCGCTGGACGAACTGTGGCCGGTGCTCACGCCGCAGCGCCTGCTCGCCGACCTGTACGCCGACACCGACCGGCTCGACACCGCCGCGCCGCTGTTCACCGCCGACGAGCGGGCCGCGCTGCACCGCGAGCCGGGTGGCTGGACGCCGGCCGACGTGCCCCTGCTGGACGAGGCGGCGGAGCTGCTCGGCGAGGACGACCGCGCCGCCGCCGCCCGCCGGGAGCGGATCCGCTCCCTGCAACGCGAGTACGCCGAGGGCGTGCTGGAGATCGCCCGGGGTTCCCGGTCGATCGACGTCGAGGACGAGGCCGAGGGCGGCGAGATCCTCGGCGTGACCGACCTGCTCGACGCCGACCGGCTGCTGGAACGGCAGGAGGAGGCGGACCGGCTGACCACCGCGCAGCGGGCGGCGGCCGACCGGAGTTGGGCATTCGGCCACGTCATCGTCGACGAGGCGCAGGAGCTGTCGCCGATGGCCTGGCGGCTGCTGATGCGCCGCTGCCCGAGCCGGTCGATGACCATCGTGGGCGACGTCGCGCAGACCGGGGCGCTGGCCGGCACCCCGTCGTGGGCCGACGCGCTGGCGCCGTACGTGGCGGATCGGTGGCGGCTGACCGAGCTGACCGTCAGCTACCGCACCCCCGCCGAGATCATGGAGGTCGCCGCGGGCGTGCTGGCCGAGATCGACCCGGCGCTTCGCCCACCGCGGGCCGTACGCTCCAGCGGCGTCCCGCCGGTCGCCCGCGCCGTGCCGGCGCAGCGACTGGCGGCGGAACTGGTCGGGGTCGCCACGGCCGAGGCCGCCGGGTTGACCGATGGGCGGCTCGGGGTGATCGTCCCGGCCGGACGGGTCGACGACCTCGGTGCCGTGCTGACGGCGGCGCTGCCCGAGGCGGCCGTCGGTGAGCAGCCGGACCTGGAGAGCCGCGTCGTGGTGCTCACCGTCGCCGAGGCCAAGGGTCTGGAGTTCGACTCGGTCATCGTGGTCGACCCCGACCGCATCGTCGCCGAGTCCCCCCGAGGCCGCAGCGACCTTTACGTGGCCCTGACCCGCCCCACCCAACACCTGACCACCCTCACCCCAACCCCCTGACCGTCGGGTTGATCATGAGGTTAGCGGCGACTTTGATCTCAGAAAGTGCCGCTAACTTCATGATCAGCGGGGTGGGGTGGGGGGATGGGTGGACTGGTCGCTGGTGGAGCCGCTGGTGGGGGTGGTTAGGCCGCCGGTGGTGGCGTCGCCGGTGGTGGTCGGGGCGACCTTGCCGGAGTGGCGCTCTGGCTGGCGGGCGACGCGGCGGGTGCTGGCCGGGCCGGCCGTACCGCCGGTCGTGGTGATCGCGCCCTGTCCACGGGTGGGACCACCGTCGCGCAGCACGTTCGGGTCGATCGGTACGTGCGCCGGATCGTCCGGATCCTCACGCTGCAGCTGACTCTCCACATCGGTCGGCGGCACGGTCACCTCGTCCAGGGCACCCTCGCCGTACACACCGCCGGCGATGCGCTCCTCGGCCCGGCGGGCGGCGTCCTGTCGCATGTCGTCCTCACGCATGATCCATCACCTCGCAGAAGCGTGCAGAAGTGTCGGTCGTTCTGCGTGCCCGGTGACGGGCGGGGCAAACCCGCACCGCCGGTTCACCGGCCGGTCCCCCGGCGCTCGCCTGCCCGCCGTCCCGGCTGTCCATGCTGTGCGGCGGATACCGGCGGGAGATCCCCGCAGGAGGGAGGACAGCGTGCGCACCGTACGCCGTACCGCCGTCGCGGCCCTGGCCGCGACGATCGTGACGTCACTGCTCGCGGCGCCCGCCGGGGCGACACCGCGCCCGGACCGGGAGTTCGACCTGCAGGCCCATCGCGGCGGCCTGGGGCTGCGGGTGGAAAGCACCCTCGCGTCGTTCGGCAACGCCCTCCAGCTCGGGGTGACGACCCTCGAACTGGATGTCCAGATCACCCGGGACGGCCAGGCCGTGGTCACCCACGACCGGCGGGTCAGCGACGCGAAATGCGCCGACACCGGCCCGGTCACGCCGGGCGACCCCGATTTTCCGTACGTCGGCAAGTACGTCAACACGCTCACCCTGGCCCAGGTGCGTACCCTCGACTGCGGCTCGCGGACCCTGCCGGACCGGCCCGGGCAGCTCGCCGTCCCCGGCGCCCGGATGCCCCTGCTGCGTGAGGTGTTCGCCCTGGTCAAGCGGTACCGGGCGGATGGGGTGCGGCTCAACATCGAGACCAAGGTGGAGGCGGGTGCGCCCACCGAGACCGCCCCGCGCGAGCAGTTCGTGCGGGTCACCGCGGCGGAGATCCGGGCCGCCGGGCTGCTGAAGCAGGTGACCATCCAGAGCTTCGACTGGGGCGCGCTGATGCGGATGCGCCAGGTCGAGCCGCGCCTGCCGCTGGTGGCGCTGACGAACTACGACTTCCTTCAGGTCGGGCAGCCCGGTGCGTCACCGTGGCTGGGCGGGCTGGACATCGACGACTTCGGCGGCGACCCGATCAGGGCGATCCGCAGCTTCGGTGCCGACGCGTTCTCGCCGGTGCACGGCTTCCCGCAGAACGGCACCGTCGACGACGCCGACTACCGCCCGTACGTGACGCGGGAGATGGTGCGGCACGCGCACCGTAACGGGATCAAGGTGGTCCCGTGGACGATCAACGACGTACCGACCATGGCGAAGCTGATCGACGACGGGGTGGACGGCATCATCACCGACTACCCGGACCGGCTACGCGGCCTGCTCGCGCAGCGCGGCTTCCGGCTCCCCCGGGCGTACGCCTCGCCGTTCGACATCCAGGCCCACCGCGGTGGCCGGGCCACCCGGCCGGAGAACACCCTGCCCGCCTTCGCCAACGCACTGGCCAACCCGGCGATCTCCACCCTGGAGCTGGACACCGGCGTGACCTCCGACGGCAGGCTGGTGGTGCTGCACGACCGCACCGTCAACGGCGCACACTGCATCGACACCGCACCGGTCCGGCCGCGCGATCCGAAGTTCCCGTACGTGGGCAAGCTGGTGCACCAGCTGAGCCTCGCGCAGCTCAAGACCCTCGACTGCGGGACGAAGACGGCCGCCGACATGCCCGACCAGGTGCCTGTCCCGGGTGCGCGGATTCCCACCCTGGAGGAGGTCTTCGCACTGGTGAAGGCCAGTGGCCGCAGGGATGTCCGGTTCAACGTCGAGACGAAGATCAGCCCGCTGGTCAACGACACGGAGCCGTACCGTAGCTTCACCCGCAAGCTGGTCACCGCCGTGCAGCGCGCCGACCTCACCAGCCGCGTCACCATCCAGTCGTTCGACTGGCGCACCATCACCTACGCCCGGCAGCTGGACCGGCGGATCGAGACGGTGGCCCTGGTCTGGCAGTACGGCCCGGCGGAGTGCGCCGGGCTGGCCGACGAGTGCTCGCTGCGGGCGGTGTACGGCGACCGGTCGGTGAAGAGCCCCTGGACCGCCGGTCTGGACTGGTGGAAGTACCGCGACCTGGGCAAGCTCACCCGGGCGGCCGGTGCCTCGACCGTCTCGGCGAACTGGCAGGTGCACGACCCGGCGCAGGGCTCGGTCACCCACGCGGACTGGTACCTGCGGCAGGACCCGGCGTACTTCCACGGACCGGACGTACGCACCCTCCAGACGCGATACGGGCTGAAGGTGATCCCCTACACCGTCAACGACGCCGGGGTGATGCAGCGGGTCATCGACCTCGGCGTCGACGGCATCATCACCGACGACCCGGATCTGCTGGTGAGCGTGGCCGTGCGCAACGGCCTGCGCTGACCGGGGCCGCTCCGGTGATCCGCCGACGGCCGGGTGTTACTGCCCCGACGCACCGGGTAGACCCGTGGTGCCCCCGCCACAGAGCGCGAACCGTGCCGTGGCCGACACGCGGTAGCGGGGCGAGGGTCGCAG
Source organism: Micromonospora sp. WMMD1082 (assembly GCF_029626175.1). Lineage (NCBI taxonomy): Bacteria > Bacillati > Actinomycetota > Actinomycetes > Micromonosporales > Micromonosporaceae > Micromonospora > Micromonospora sp. WMMD1082. The sequence goes on from NZ_JARUBM010000002.1 coordinate 7,368,919, forward strand.
GTTACGACTCATCACATCCTGAGGAGGACAGATGAGCACGCAGGCTGCATCTACCAGGCCGATGAACCGTCCTGCGCAGGACGTGCAGAACCGCGCGTCCATGCAGGAGGCTCCCACCCGTCCGATGCCGTCGATGCACGACGGGCACCGGGAGCAGTCTCAGTCGCCGGCGCCGGGGACGGAGACGAAGCAGTCGTTCCTGACGACGGAGTTCTGGATCTACGCGGCTGCCGTCACCACCGTGGTCATCGCCGCCTTCTGGCGTGGCACCACCGATCACGGGCTGAACCTGAACAACCCCGGCCAGGCGTGGTTCTACATCACCCTGCTGACCCTCGGTTACCTGGGTAGCCGTGGTCTGGCCAAGGCCGGCAGCCAGAAGCGTTCCGGCGGCGGACGCGGGCGCTGACCCTCGTACGCGGGACCACACGGCCCGCATACGCACGGTGGCCCTTCGGGAGAGATCCCGGAGGGCCACCGTCTCGTGGCGCCTAGTGGTGTCTAGAACTCCTCGAAGCCGCCGAAGTCGCCGCCACCGAAGTCCCCGCCGAAGTCGCCACCGAAGTCACCGGCCGCCTCGGTGACCTCCTCACCGGCGCCCTCGAAGGCGTTGCCGATCATATGGCCGGCGAGCATGCCACCCGCGGCACCGAGCGCCGCGCCGGCCACCACCCCGCCCATGCCGACGCCGCCACGCCGCTGCGGGTGGCCGAACTTGTTCGGAGCGCCGTAGCCGTGCGGGGCACCGTGGCCCTGCGGGCCGAATGCCTGGGCCCGCAGGGTGCCGAAGCGACCGATCGTCTCCTGGAGCCAGCCGTCGACCACCTGCGTCCAGTCCGACCGCTCGGCATCGGCGTGGGCGACCTGGTAGCGGCCGAAGACATCGTGGCCGGGAGCGAGGAAGCCGCCGCGCTTGTCGCACTCCAGCACCACGTCGACGCCGTGCGGGTTGGTGACGAAGGTCAGTTCGAGTTCGTTGACGGTCTGCGCGTACTGCGGCGCGGCGAAGAACTCGATCTCCTGGTAGAACGGCAGCGTCTGCTGCACCCCGTGGATCCGCCCCCGCTCCAGGTCGGCCGACTTGAACCGGAAACCGAGCTGGAGGAACGCCTCCAGGATCCGCTCGTGCACCGGCAACGGATGCACGTTGACCTGGTCGAGGTCGCCCTTGTCCACGGCTCGGGCAACCGCCAGCTCCGTACGCAGCCCCAGCGTCATGCCGTGCAGCTGCTGGCCGTACAGCGCGGTGATCGGGGTCTCCCACGGCACCGGAAGCTGGAACGGGATGGACAGCGCCTGCTTCGCGGCGAGCTGGAGCGGGCCGCTGACCACCTGCCGGTGGAACTCCATGACGCCGGCCTGCTCACCGACCTCGACCCGGGTGACCAGCCCCACGACGATCTGCTCGATGTTCGCCGGGGCCTCCCCGCCAAGCAGGTTGACCTGACCGTCGAGGGCCAGCCCGGGCCGGGTGTTCGGGTTGGTCAGGACGGTGTCCACACTGGGACCGCCCACGCCCAACGCACTCAACATCTTCTTGAAGACCATCGGAACTCCTGCGAGTCTGGTGCCCGGGCTCCCTTGAGGACCGGACGCTGACGGCGGCACCCTATCGAGCGGGGCTGTGAGGTCGCTGAAAACCGCCCTCCGGCGCGGTCCGGTCAGTGGCGTTGGCGTCCTGTCGAGCTGATGGCGCAGACGATTCACGTCGCCCGGACCCGATTGCCGTCGGAGAGGACCAGTCAGCCGAACCGGCCGGTCTTCACACCCCGAACGAACGCCGTCCAGACCTCGCCCGGATAGACGATCGCGCCGTCCTCCCGCGCCTTGCTGTCCCGCACGGCCACCCGCCCGGAGCCGTCGAGCACCGGCCCCGCCTCAACACAACTCCCCCCGTTGTCATTGCTCTTGGTGCTGATATGCCAGGCAACCGGGGGAACCCCTTCCGTCATGACAACTCCTTCAGTATCGATTCGATCAGCCGCCTCGACTCGCCGGGGCTGAGTGCAACCGCACCCAGCCGATCGTAGGCATCCACGAACCTCATCGACTTGGGTGCCTCCACGTAGAGCCTCCCGCCGAGGCTCTCAAGGTATGCGACTGCCGGGTAGGGCTTGGGCAGCCGGAACAGCGTGAACGAGCCATCCATGCCCGCGTGCAGGGGAGTCGACGACGGAAGTACGCGAAGCACAACGTTGGGGCGCGGCGCCAACTGGTGTAGATGCGATAGTTGCTCGCGCATGATGGTAGGTCCACCGACGAGCCGTCGCAGCACCGTCTCGTCAAGGATCGCTTCGATCCACGTGTCTCCGTCGAGGACTCGTTGGCGTTCCAGCCGAAGTTCCACCCATCGGTTGATCGTGCCGGCGGGAGCATCCGGCGGCTCCGCGTTCCGAATGACCGCCTCGGCGTAGTTCCTCGTCTGCATCAACCCTGGCAGCAACATCGTGTTGTACGAACAGATCTTCTCCGCGCGGCTTTCCAGCCAGGGATATTGGATGAAGGACGAGTCGACCACATCGCCGTAATCCTCGTCCCAGCGGTCGGTACGCCAGACCTCCTCAGCCAGCGCTAAGAGGCGGGCCCGCTCGGCCGCGTCGTGAAATCCATACAGGTCCAGCAGAGCGACGACATCGCCCTTGCGGATAGGCCAGTCGGCCCGTTCGTAACGCCCCAGCGCGGACGTGTCGCGTTGCAGATGTTCGGCAACGAGCTTCAACGTCAGCCCGCGTTGCTCCCGCAGTACGCGCAGTCGCTGACCCAGCCATTGCGCGCGGAGTGTCCTGATGAACGGCTTGTGCGGCATGATCCACCCCTTGAAAAAGTCGATGTCGCCCGCGAAGGAACCATTGCTCCAGTTCAAGGCCACTGGAAATGTGGCCCTCGGGTGAGGGTGATCACCGACCCCCGGGGACGCCCGGTGCAAGCACGGCAACCGCGGCTGGGCCAACAGCCGAGAAGGTGACGAGAGACGGCGTGGCGTGTGGCAGGCGCATACCGACTCTCGTCGGGTCTCCACATGGAGCCGCGATGACGCGCGCATTCCGGCTCCGACCGACTTGACGAATACCTATCACGGAGCAGCGGGTCTTCGCGACCCCGCCGATCCGGAAATCCGCAAACCCACCGGCAGCCCGGTGGCCGTACCCGCCGAATGAGGCTGCGGTCGCCGGGCGGGGCGGTCCTGCCCGGAATTCCCCCTTCGCCGCAGGACCGCCCCTTCCAACACGGGAGACGACCGATGAACCAGGGCACCGTCTACACCGGCAGACCGCCACGGCTGCACCCGCGCCACGTCCGGGATCGGCAGTTCGCCACCGTCGGTTTCGGCCGACGCGGCCTCGACCCGCAGCAGGTACGCCAGTTCCTGCACCGCGTGGCATGGGAACTGGCCAGCCTGCATCAGGATGTGGCCCGGCTGGGCGACGAGAACGTCCGCATCAAGCGGGCGCTGCGCGACTGGCAGAGCGCGCAGGCGCAGCGGCGGATGTCGTGAGCGCGGATGTCGTGAGCCCGGAGACGCGGCACGTGATCCATCTGCCGGTGGCGGTCACCGATCTGGCCGGGGCGCTGCGCTTCGCGTACTCGTTGACCCGCTCGCTGGCCCTGATACCGGGGATCGAGGTGGCCGGCACGACCGTCTCCGCCGAGGATGCTCAGCACGTACGACATTGGGTGTTCTGTGACCTGATCATGCGGGACCGACGCCGGTGCGCCCGCCGGGCCGACCACGACGGCCCGTGCTCCCCCACGTTTCCGCCATAGGGTCAAACCCGCAACGGGTAATCCGGAGCCGGCCACGACATTCGGTCCAGATCTTGGACAGTTCCCGTTCGCGCGGAACGGTAACTTTCCAAGATCTCGCATCCACCTCTCAAGCTCTGAGAATGGTGCCCTCGCCGGACGGGCAGCGGACGAGCCGGTGGCCGGGTCCGGGCGGACCCGGCCACCGGTGGTGTCACGGAGTGATCAGCTCGCGGTGCAGGTCACCGTGGGAGCCGAGTTGGTGCCGTTCCAGCTGCCGAGGAAGCCGAAGCTGGCGCTGGCCCCGGCGCCGAGGCGGCCGTTGTGGTCGACGTTGCGGGCGGTCACGGTGGATCCGCTGCTGGTGATCGTGGCGTTCCAGGACTGGGTCACCGACTGGCCGTTGGCGAAGGTCCAGCGCACCGTCCAGCCGGTGATGGCACTGGTGCCGGCGGTCACCCGGACGTCAGCCTGGAAGCCGCCCTGCCACTGACCGGCGATCGAGTACGTCGCCGAGCAGCCAGCGGCCGGCGGCGGCGTCGAGGGCGGAGGCGTAGACGGCGGCGGAGTCGAGGGCGGCGGGGTGGACGGCGGCGGGGTCGACGGGGGCGGCGTGGTGGGCGGGGTGCTGCCGAAGACGCTGGCCTCCCGCGCGGTCTGCCGGATGCCGTTGGTGCCGTTGAACAACCGCTGGCCCCAGCTGGTCAGCTGGTTGGGGTTGAAGTTGGTGGCCATGTCGAGGTACTCCACGCCACCGCTGTTGCCACTCCACGACCAGCCCAGCCAGCCGATGCCGTTGGCCTGGGTGTAGGAGAGGATGGCATCCTCGTCGGGGTCGCCGTCGGAGTGGTTGTGCCCGAACTCGCCGACCACGATGGGCAGCCCGCGGCTGCGGAACCGGCCCAGGTAGTCGCTGATCTTGGCTGCGGTGTCGAAGACGCCGTACATGTGGACGGAGAAGACCGTGTTGCGGGCCGGGTCGGCGTTGAACACCGTCGGGGCGTTGTCGCGCATGGTGAAGGACCAGTCCTGGCCCCAGTTCGGGCCGTCCACCATGATGGTGTGCCCGATGCCGCCGTTGCGCAGCCGACGGATCGCGTTGGACGTGTCGGTGGTCCAGGCGGAGTAGTTCTGGTTGCCGTACGGCTCGTTGCCGATGTTGACGATCACATAGGCTTCCTGGCCGTTCAGGGCGCTGGAGATGCTGAGCCAGTAGTCGACCGCGCGGTCCAGGGTGATCGCGCCGCTCTGCTCGCCGTACCCGGTGGTGTCGTGGACCTCCAGCACGCAGATCAGCCGGCTCGCCTTGCACAGCCGGATCACGTTGGACACGTCGTCGGCGCTGTTGCGGGTCCACCGGTCGCCGCTGGAGAGCACCACCCGGACGGAGTTGGCGCCGAGGGCCTTGACGTTGGCGAACGTGCTGGTCTGGTTCGTGAACCAGGTGTGCGCGTGGTTGACCCCGCGCATGATGAACTCGTTGCCGTTGGCGTCGTAGAGCTTGCCGCCGCTGACCGTGAAGCCGGTGGCGGCGTGCGCCGACGGGCCGAAGGCGAACACTGCGGCGACGGTCGCCAGCAGGATGGCGCCGACGCCCGCGAACAGTTTTCTCATGGATTCCTCGCAGGAGATGTCTCCCCGTGCCCATGCGGGGTGCGGTGGTTGGCAGGTGTCGCGGCTGCAGCCCGACAGCCGCTCCCGGAGGCCCGGCGAGGCAGGCATCAGCGTATGCCGATGGCCTAACGAAAGCAACCGGTTCAGTACGCCGGCTGCCCGTGACGACTCAGGAGCACACCGAGTCGTCACGGGGGTGGACATCCCCACCACAGGATGCGCACCACGCCGGCATCTGAACCGGTTCAGGCAACGGTAGGCAGCGCTCCGGCCAACCGTCAAGACCAGTCAGGGTTGACCGAACGGGACCGGGGTATCCGGAACGGTCCGCCGGCCCGGAAGGAGACGTCAATGGTCAGCATCGGCTACACCCTGATGTGTGAGCAGGCAGGTCCGAAGGAACTCGTCGACCACGCGGTGCGGGCCGAGGCGGCCGGTTTCGACCAACTCGTCATGTCCGACCACTACTACCCCTGGCTGGAGTCGCAGGGTCACTCACCGTACGCCTGGTCGGTGCTGGGCGCGGTCGCGCACGCCACCTCCCGCACCGAGCTGATGTCCTTCGTCACCTGCCCGATCCGCCGCTACCATCCGGCGGTCGTGGCGCAGAAGGCCGCCACCGTCGGGGTCCTCTCCGACGGCCGGTTCACCCTCGGCCTCGGCGCCGGGGAGAACCTCAACGAGCACGTGGTCGGCGGTTGGCCGCACGTGCAGCAGCGCCACGAGATGTTCGAGGAGGCGTTGCAGATCATCCGGCCGCTGCTCAACGGGGAGACGTTGACCTTCTCCGGCAACCACTACGACGTGCCGGACGCGTACGTCTGGGACCGTCCCGACGACCCGGTGCCGATGGCGGTGGCCGCGTCCGGCCGGCAGTCTGCCACCCTCGCCGCCGAGTACGCCGACGGGATGATCGCCACCGAGCCGGAACCGCACCTCGTCGAGATGTACGAGGAGGCCGGTGGCGCCGGGCGACCCCGTTACGGGCAGGTGGCCATCTGCTACGGCCCGGACGAGGCCGAGTGTCGCAAGATCGCGCACGACCAGTTCCGCTGGTTCGGCCTGGGCTGGAAGGTCAACTCGGCGCTGCCCGACACCGACGCGTTCGAGGCGGCCAGCCAGACCGTCCGCGAGGAGGACGTGGCGCAGGGCATCTCCTGCGGGCCGGACGTGGACCGGCACGTGGCGGCGTTCAAGAAGTTCGTCGACGCCGGCTTCACCCACGTGGCACTGGTCCAGATCGGCGGCGACAGCCAGCCGATGTTCCTGGACTGGGCGCAGGAGCAACTGCTGCCCCGGCTGCGCGAGCTGTGAACGGGCGGGATGGGATAGGCGCATGCGCATCGGCAACACGGAGATCCGGCCCGCCGGCGGCGGCCTCGGCTGCCTCCTGATGATCCTCTTCTCGATCGTCGCCTCGATCGTCCTGACCGTGCTGATCAACCTGATCCTGTAACCGCCGGCCCCGGCGGCCCAGCCCACCCCGGCGGTCCCGGCGGGGCGGGTGGGGAGAGGTCGAACTCCGCGAGGACCGGGTAGTGGTCGGAGGCGTGCTCGGCGTCGCCGCCGCGTACCACCCGGGCGCCGGTGCAGCGGGCGGCCAGGGCGGAAGTGCCGAGCAGGTAGTCCAGGCGCATGTCGGCGAACTCCACCCCGCCGTGCCCGGTCGGCACGGTCGGTCCGGCGGCCGCCGCCAGATCCACCAGCCCGGTGGCGAGCAGCCGGGCCACCGCCCGGGTGTCCACCGTCCGCCCGTCCGGGCGCAGGTGCCGGCGACGGTACGCGGGCGGCAACCGGCCCACCCGATCGGCGTGCTCCGCGTACGGGTCGAGGGTGTTCAGGTCGCCGGCGAGCAGCGCCAGGGCGGCGCGGTCCCGGCGCAGCGCGGCGGCCGCCCACCCGGCCTCGACCAGCCGGCGGGTGCCCGAGTACGGGTGGAGATGGGTGCCGAGCACGGTCAACGGACCGGCGTCGGTGCCCAGCACCACCCGCTGCGCCGAGTGGTGGAACGGCCGGCGGACCGGCGCGGCGTCCAGCACCGGCCAGGGCGGGCGCACCAGTACCGCGACCGGCTGCCCCAGCCAGGAGCCCGCCAGGTACGCCCGCAGGCCGGCAGCGGCGGCGAAGCCCGCCACGTCGAGGCCGCCCAACTCCTGCACGGCGAGCACGTCCGGCCGCTGCTCGGCGATCACCCGGGCCAGCCGGTCGCGCCGGTCGGGACCGCCACGGTCCTGCCCGCCGGTGCGGATGTTCCAGGTCATCAGCCGCAGCACGGTCGGCTCAACCCGGTCGGCCGGCCCGGGCCAGCTCGTCGTCGAGGGTGTCCACGTCCGCCGACTCGATCTCGGGTCGGTTGCCTTCCCGCACGTCCTCGTTGGGGCGGATCGCCCAGTAGAGCAGCCCGATCCAGAGCGCGGCGAGAATGATCGCGCCCAGGAAGTCCGTCGGGTGGTGCATCCCCCGGTACATCCGGGAGACCGCCACCCCGACCGGCAGGATCACCGCCGCCGCCACGAAGAGCCACCGCCACCAGCGGTCGGTACGCGGCAGGACGATGACGGCGATGACGATCCACAGGCACAGGGTGGCCGCGATGTGGCCGGAGGGGAAGGAGGAGGTCGGCATCGGGCCGTCCAGGTTCTCCACCGGCGGGCGTGGCCGGTCCACCGCCGCGGCGGAGGCGAGGAAGAGGGTCAGCTCGCCGAACATGGTCAGCGCCACGAACAGCACCGGCCGCCAGCGCCGCCAGACCGCCAGCACCAGCGGGCAGAAGACCAGCGAGACCGCCATGATGGCGTGGGTGTCGCCGGCCTTGCTCCACCACCAGCTGACGTCGTCGAGCAGCGGGGTGCCGTGCGACGCGAACCAGTTCGGCACCACCTCGTCGAGGCTGGCGAGGAAGGTGCCGCCGGCGTGGTAGCTGGCGAACATGCCGAAGGCGTAGAGGGCGCCGAAGACCAGCACCCAGCCGACGACGATCTCGGCGACACCGGCGCGGGCGTGCGGCAGCAGCTTCTCCTCGTCCGGCGCGGGCGCCACCTCGTGGGCGGCCTCCGGCTCCAGCCCGTCCGTCAGCGGCGTCGCGGGCCGGCCCCGCTCCAACCGCCACAGCCGGAAGGCGTACGCGGTGACGCCGAGCCAGGCCGCGCCGAGCAGCCAGGCACCGATCACGTCGGAGAGGAAGTGCACGCCGAGCGCGACCCGGGTGAACCCGATCAGGAAGACGACGGTACCGACCAGGATCATCGCTGCCCGGCGCCAGCGGCGGGCCATCGCCGGCAGGAACACCAGCAGCAGCGCGCCGTAGGCAACCATCGACCCGAGGGCGTGCCCGCTGGGAAAGCTCTGGCCGGCATACGTGCCGATCGGCACCGCCACCTCGGGGCGCAACCGGTCGACCAGGGTCTTCAGCGAGGGGTCGAGGATCAGCGCCCCCGCGCCGGTGACGATCAGGAAGACGGCGAGCCGGCCCTGCCGGCGGATCAGCAACCCGACCACGGCGACGGTGACCAGCCAGACGATGACCGGGCGCCCGCCGAGGTCGGTGATGGCGTTGAGCACCGTCACCAGCGGGCCGACCGGTGCCACCTGGTCGTTCAGCCACCGCGCCACGCCGTGGTCCACGTCGTACAGCGGCGACCATCGCACCCGGACCAGCACCAGCACCAGCCCGAAGCCGACCCCGGCACCGAGCACGAGCGCCAGGCCGGCGAGCGTACGCTCGGTGAAGTGCCCGAGCGGGCGTCGCAGTACGTCTCTGACCGCACCCACGGCAGCCTCCTTCGCCTCTGGCGTGGCGCTGTACCCGACGGGACACCCCGATACACCCGGCGGCGCGACAGCCCGGCCCGGCTAGAGCGCGGTCATCTCGCCCGTGTCGACCAGGGCGACGCGCTGCGTGTCCGGCTCCCACAGGTCCGGCTTGGCCGGCTCCTGCACACCGATGCGGACCGCCTCCAGCTGGGCCGCGAAGGAGAGGCCGCCGAAGAGCGCCATCCCGGTGAGGTTCGCCCAGAGCAGCAGCGCCATGATCCCGGCCAGCGCGCCGTAGGTCTGCCCGAAGTCCTCACTGAAACGCACGTAGCCGGCGAGCAGCAGGCTGGCCAGCCACCACAGCGCGGTGGCGATGCCGGCGCCGAAGAAGAGCCAGGACAGGCCGGGCTGCCGGCGTCGGGGCGCGTGGCGGAACAGCACCGCGACGGCCAGCACCGTCAACCCGAGGCTGAGCGGCCAGCGCACCAGGTCCCAGACGACGCTGGCGGCGTCGCCCCACGCGTAGTGGCGTTCGACCGAGTCGCCCATCGGCCCGCCGCCGACCAGGATGAGGAACCCGGCCAGCGCCGGCAGGCCGGCGGTGACGGCGAGGACGGCCGCCCGCACGTACTTCCACAGTGCCGGGCGGTCCCGCTCGACGCCGTAGATCCGGTTGGCTCCGCGCTCGATCTGCGCCATCGTGGTGGTCAGCGCCACCAGCCCGGTGATCAGGCCCAGGACGAGCGCCACCTCGCCGATCTCCTCGACCCGTTCGGCGCCCGCGCTCTCCCCCTCGCCGAGTAGGCCGGCGACCATCTGCTCACTGGTGCCGGGGGTCAGCGCGAGCACGGTGTCGGCGACCACCTCGCCGCCCTCCGCCACCCCCAGCTCGGAGATCAGCCCGGTCAGGGCGATCAGGAACGGCACCACGGCGAGGCACAGCTGGAACGCGAAGGCCCGGGAGTGGCTGAATCCGTCGCCGTAGCGGAACCGGGTGAAGGCGTCGCGCAGCAGGTGCCAGCCGCCCTCCCGGCGCAGCGTCCGCCACGCGTGATCGGCGCAGAGCTGCTCGTCGGACATCAGCCGCGTCTCCGGCACCATCCGAGTACTACTCACGGGGCCGCCTTTCGTTCGCGACTGCGGGGCTCGCAAGCTCACTCCTCGCGCTCACGGGTGCCCCTCCTCGACCAGGCGCTCACCCCGCTCGGCGGCGGCCGTCGCGTCCTCGGCCAGGTCGGGTGCCCGCTCCGGCCTCGGTACGCAGAGCCACAGCGCCCGCCGCCGGATCTGCGCCCGCAGGGTGCGGCCGGGTTCGATCAGGTCGCCGTCCAACTCGCGCGGCTGGTTCCGGTTGCTGGATATCTCCACTCGGCGGGCGCGGTACACCTCCATCCGGGGCACCCGCTCGGCTCGGCGCAGCACCGCCCAGCCGAGCGAGAGCCAGTGCCGCAGCGTCCGGGGGGTGAGCACGGCGACGTCGAGGTAGCCGTCGTCCGGCTCGGCCTCGGTGAGCAGGGTCAGCCCGCCCTGGAGCCGACCGACGTTGGCGACCAGCACCGAGCGGGCGCGGCGGCGCAGTGGCGGCTGGTCGTCGAGGCGGATCCGTACTTTCATCGGCCGGTCCCGCAGGTGTCGGGTGGCTCCCACCACGTACGCCGGCCAGCCGATCCGCCGCTTGGTCGTCTCGCTGGTGGCGGCCAGCATCTGGGCGTCGAAGCCCATACCGGCCATCACCGCGAAGTGGTGCCCGTCCACCTCACCGACGTCGAGCAGCCGCCGCCCGCGCTCGACGGCCACCGCCAGCCCGGCGGCCAGGTCGTCGGAGAGTCCCAGATTGGCCGCGAGCAGGTTGCCGGTGCCCTGCGGCAGGACGGCGAGCACCACCTCGGTGCCGACCAGGGCATCGACGCAGGCCCGTACGGTGCCGTCGCCGCCGCAGGCGAAGACCACGTCGACGCCGGCGGCGAGAGCCTGCTCGGTCTGACCCCGGCCGGGATCGTCCGCGGTGGTCTCGAACCAGAGCGGCTCGGGCCAGCCGGCTGCCGCGAGCGTGTCGCCGACCGTACGGCGCAGCGCGTCCTGGTCCGCCACCTTGACCGGGTTGAGCACCACCGCGCTGCGCAGCGCGCCCTTGTCCCATCCACCATCCACCGCGCCAGTGTGCAGCACCGCCCACCCCTGAGCGACCCGAGCCAGCGCACCCCGACCCACCGGCGTTGATCATGAAGTTGTTGTCACCCCCCCCGGCGTGTCGGGACAACAACTTCATGATCAACGACACGGGTACGGGTGGGGGGTTAGGCGCAATGCCGCTCAGTTAGGGTTCTGGGCCGGTCGTCAACCCTGCTGTGGCGAGGATGTTGATGTTGATCGTGGCTTGGTAGTTGGTGCGGTCGATGGTGCCTTTGGCGCGGTGTTTGGAGATTGCTCGTTTGACCACGTGAGGGCTGACTCGGGTGCGGCGTGGGGGCAGTGGGTCGGCCAGGACTGCGCGGCCGATGGCGCCGACGAGGTCGATGGTGGTCTCGGCGATGACACCTGCGGCGTGGATGATCTGGTCGCGGGCGGCGTGCAGCGCGATGGTGAAGCTGGCCCGGTCGGGGCTGGTCGTGGGTTGGCTGGCGGTGGCGTCAGCCATCGCCAGCCGGACCGCCTGGTAGGCGGCCAGTAGGGCGTAGACCTCCTGGTTTACCCCGTTCGGGGTCCGTGCCCGCAGGACCCGTCCGCCCAGCAGGGTGGACTTCAGCTCCAGGTACGCCGTCTCGATCTCCCAGCGTTGGTGGTAGAGGGTGACCAGATCCAGGGCGGGGAAGCGGCGCTGGTCGGTGAGGGTGGTGATCAACCGGTACCGGCCGACGTGGCGTTTACCGTTCATGCTCACGACGATCTCGGCGTCAACGACCCGGACCGTCATCGCGCCGATGACAGACAGCCAGGACCCGTCGCGATGGCGGCGGATGACGGGCAGCCGCCGGTCGTCCTTGTCGCGGATGAGCAGGTCAGCGCCGGTGCCGGCGAACTGTTCGATCATCTGACGGGCGGCGAACCCACGATCGGCCAGCAGCAGCATTCCTGGGCGCAGGCAGCTCAGCAGCCGGCCGGCGCAGCCCAGTTCACCGATGCTGATCGGCGCGAACACGGCGTCGATGACAGCGCGAGTGCCGCACGCCACGACGGCGACCAGCCGCAGCATCGGATACCCCGACCCACCGTGGCTGCCCGCCTGACGCGGATAGACCCTCAAGTTCGCCGTAGTGTCGGGCACGAACATGCTGGTGCCGTCGATCGCGCACACCAGCAGACCCCGCCACCGGGCGGCCCCCGCCGGCGGACCCGACAGCAGCCGGAACAACGCCACCAGAGGCTTGTCCCCGACCCGCCGGCGAGCCTGCGACAGCGCCGAGGACGTCGGCAGCGCCACTGTCAACCCGTCCAGCCCGGCAACCAACCGAGCCCACACCTGCCGGTAACCGACCTCAGCGAACAACCCCGCCGCGAGCAGCAGATACACCACCACCCGCGACGGCAGATCCCGCACCCGCGACTGCACACCACCGGCCTCGGCCAGCACCGCATCGACCATCTCGAACGGCACCTGCTGCGTCAACTCACCCAGATGACCCGGCGCGAACCGCCCCGCAGCCACCGTGATCGTGGACGTGATGGCAGACTGTTCCAACGGCGGGGCTCCCGGTCCAGAGGCTGTCTTGGAGTGACAAACCTCTATACCGAGACCCCGCCGTCCTCGTCTACCACCACACCCCTTGACACACGCCCCGCCCCCTTAACTGAGCGGCATTGGGGTTAGGCGGGGGTGCGGAGGGCGGTTTCTACTTGGCGGCGGGTGGCGGGCAGGTCTACGCCGGCTTCGGTGAGGACCAGCGCGGCGAGGCCGTTGCCCTCGCGCAGCAGGCCGAGCAGGATGTGCTCGGTGCCGATGTGGCGGTGGCGCAGCCGCAGCGCCTCGCGCAGCGACAGCTCCAGCACCTTCTTCGCCCGAGCGGAGAACGGGCCGCCCACCTGCCGTCGCCGGCCCCAGCGGCGGCGCGGCGCCGGCATGGCCTCGCGCAGCGCATCGGGGCCGAACGACTCCTCGATCCGGGCCACGATGGCGGCCAGGTCGATGCCGATCTCGCGTAGTGCGGCGGCGTCGGCCTCGGCCAGGCCACTGCCGCCGGTCTCGGTGTGCCGACGGATGCGCTCGCGCAGGTCGTCGGCGGTGACACCGGCGTCGCGGAGCACCCGCACGGCCAGACCGTCACCGTCGGCGAGGATGGCGAGCAGCAGGTGCTCGGTGCCGACCGGCCGCTGGCCCTCGACACGGGCCTCGTCGCGCGCCCGCCGCACCACCGCACGGGCACGGTCGGTGAATCGTTCGAACATCACGCCTCCCAGGAGGATCCGACCGCCGGTCGCCCGGCGTGCTTCTTGTGGACCGCCTGCCGGCTGACCTCGAGCGCGTCGGCGATCTCCTGCCAGGACCAGCCCTGCCGTCGGGCGTTGTCCACCTGGACCACCTCAAGCCGTTCGAGCAGCCGGCGCAGGGCGCGGACCGCGCGCAGGCCGACCCGCGGGTCGGTGCTGCCGGCCGCGGCCGCGAGTTCCGTTGCCTGACTCATGCTGTCAACCTACATTGACATCAGGAGTACGTCAACCTCAGTTGACAACATCAGGGACACGCCCCTCCGGGCCAGACGGCGTGCGGTGGTGTCAGGTTGGCCCGGCGGCGACCTCGGCGGTGCTCCGGAGGATGCAGAACTCGTTCCCCTCCGGATCGGCGAGCACTACCCAACCGGTTCCATCTGCGTTGCGCCGGTCGTCGACGGTGGTCGCACCCAGCTCGATCAGTCGGGCCAACTCGGCGTCGCGCGAGCCTTCGACCGGACGCAGGTCCAAGTGGATTGGGTTCTTGACCTGCTTCGACTCCGGCACCTCGATGAAGAGCAGTCGATGCGTCCGGTCCCGAGACAAGATCATGCATTCCTCGTGCCCCGGCTCGTTCGGATCATCAGGGTCCTCGACGTAGTCGAGGACGGCCTGCCACCAGCGGCACAGGGTGTACGCATCGGCGCAGTCGACGCTGGTATGAGAGATAAAGGACGTCACCCGGGCATCGTTGCATCCGGTACGCGGCCGGGCCGACGAGCGGGCACGCTTCACCGAGCGCGATCGTGACAGCAGGTACGTGGTCAGAGGCGGCCCGCGTCGACGCCGGGACCGTTCTACCCTGCCCCGGTGCGGATCGACCTGGTTGCTCTGATCGTCAACGACTACGACCCCGCGATCGAGTTCTTCACCGGCGTGCTGGGCTTCGACCTCGTGGAGGACGCACCCTCGCTGACGAACGACGGGCGACCCAAGCGGTGGGTCGTGGTGCGGCCGCCCGGCGCGCAGAGCGGAATCCTGCTCGCCCGTGCGGACGGGGACCGCCAACGCGCGACGGTGGGTGACCAGGCCGCAGGGCGGGTCGGCTTCTTCCTCCGGGTCGATGACTTCGATGCCTCGTACGCGCGGATGGTCGAAGCCGGGGTCACCTTCGTCCGGGAGCCACGCACCGAGCCGTACGGCCGCGTCGCGGTCTTCCTCGACATCGCCGGCAACCGCTGGGACCTGCTCGGCTGACGCCCTCAACCCTGCGCCGCGTTCAGCCGCGATCCGCCCGGGCGCGCTGACAACCTGCCAGAGGTGCTCACCGCCGCCGTGTGGCGATCCGGCCCCGGTGGCGTACCGCCGCGACTAGCCTCAGACGCAGGCCGGCGGGACAGCTGCGGGGGTGATGTGAGGTGGCCGCAGCCAGCGACGCGCCGGGAGACGCGCCGATGGACGCGCCGGTGCTCGTCGGCGTCGGTCCGCAGGACGCCCTGCCGGTGGCCCGGCTCGCCGCCCGGGTGGCCGCCGCCCACGGACGCCGGCTGCACCTGCTGCACGCCTTCAACTGGGCCGATCTGGAGGCGCCGGCGGTCTCCGGATCCCGGGCCGACGCCGAGCAGCTGATCTCACAGGCCACCGCGGCGGTCAACGAGAACGAACCGGGCGTGCCGGTCACCACCGAGATCGCCGAGGGCGCGGCGGTGGCGAACCTCGTCCGCAGGTCGGCGACGGCCTTCCTGGTGGCCGTCGGCGACGGCGGCATGGCGCACTGCGAGCGGTGCATCCCGGCCGACAGCCCGGCCGTGCAGGTGGCCGCCCGCGCCGAGTGCCCGGTGCTGGTCGTCCGGCGGGAACCGCCGCCGTCGGGCCCGGTGCTGGTCGGAGTGGACGGATCGGCGTCCGCCGAGGTCGCGCTCGGCTGGGCGCTCGCCTGCGCCGACGCGCACCGCTCGCGGCTGCTGGCGGTGTGGGTGGTCGACTCCGACGCGATGATCGAGGAGGCCACCGAGCGACTCGGCGACCTGGTGTCCCGCCACCGGGCCGGCCGTCCCGACGTCGCGGTGGAGTGCCACGTCATCCGGGGCGAACCCGGTGACGTGCTGGTCGACCAGTCCCGCTCGGCGCAGTTGGTGGTGGTCGCCGCGCGGGGCGACGAGCCGCTGCGCGGCATGCTCGGTGCGGTCAGCCAGGCACTGCTCTACCACGCCCCCTCCCCGGTGATCGTCATCCGCGGCGTGACCGGCCCACCGGACCGCGACAGGTCGTGACACCCGGACCGGCGGGACCAACGGCCCTGATCCAGATCCACCGATCCGGCGAAGCTGGTAGTAGGAACCGCGCGTTGCGGATGCAGAACTCACCGACCCGCGAGAGGCTCAAGCAGTATGGACACCGCCGTAGACCTGCAGAGCACCCTGACCGCTGACGAACTGGGCCGGCTGGACGCCTACTGGCGGGCGGCGAACTACCTCACCGTCGGGCAGATCTACCTGCTGGGCAATCCCCTGTTGCGCGAACCGCTGGCCCCCGAGCACGTCAAGCCTCGCCTGCTCGGGCACTGGGGCACCTCCCCCGGCCTGAACCTGATCTACGCCCACCTGAACCGGGTCATCCTCGCCCGCGACCTGTCGGCCATCTACATCACCGGTCCGGGGCACGGCGGCCCGGCGCTGGTGGCGAACACCTGGCTGGAGGGCACCTGGAGCGAGCGCTACCACGGCATCGGCCGCGACGAGGCGGGCATGGCCCAGCTGTTCCGCCAGTTCTCCTTCCCCGGCGGCATCCCGAGCCATGTGGCGGCGGAGGTGCCGGGCTCGATCCACGAGGGCGGCGAGCTGGGGTACGCGCTCAGTCACGCGTACGGCGCCGCCTTCGACAACCCGGACCTGCTGGTCGCCTGCGTCATCGGCGACGGCGAGGCGGAGACCGGGCCGTTGGCCGGCAGCTGGTTGTCCAACGTCTTCCTCAATCCGGCCCGGGACGGGGCGGTGCTGCCCATCCTGCACCTCAACGGATACAAGATCGCCAATCCGACCGTGCTGGACCGGATCCCCGAGTCCGACCTGCTCGACCTGATGCGGGGCTACGGCTACCAGCCGTACGTGGTGGCCGGCGACGAACCCGCCGCGGTGCACCAGGCCCTCGCGGCCACCCTGGACCGGGCGCTCGACGAGATCGCCGCGATCCAGCGCCGGGCCCGCTCCGGCGCGACCGTCGAGCGTCCCCGCTGGCCGATGATCGTGCTGCGTACGCCGAAGGGCTGGACCGGCCCGCGCGAGGTCGACGGCAAGCAGGTCGAGGGGACGTACCACGCCCACCAGGTGCCGCTGTCCGGCGTGCGCAGCAACCCGTCGCACCTGGCCGAGCTGGAGCGCTGGCTGCGCAGCTACCGGCCGGAGGAGTTGTTCGACGCCACCGGCGCCCCGGTCGCCGAGGTGGCCGCGCTGTCGCCCACCGGCGACCGGCGGATGGGCGCCAACCCGGTCACCAACGGCGGGGAGGTACTGCGCGACCTGGTCCTGCCGGACTTCCGCGACTACGCCGTCGACGTGCCGCGGCCCGGCGCGACGGTCACCGGCGCCACCGGCGAGCTGGGCAAGTGGGTCCGCGACGTGATCGCCGCCAACCCGCAGACCTTCCGTCTCTTCGGCCCGGACGAGGTCGCCTCCAACCGGCTCCAGGCGGCCTTCGAGGTCACCGGCCGGGCCTGGATGGCCCGCACGGTGCCCGGCGACGACCACCTCTCCCCCGACGGGCGGGTGATGGAGGTCCTCTCCGAGCACCAGTGCCAGGGCTGGCTGGAGGGCTACCTGCTGACCGGCCGGCACGGCATCTTCACCAGCTACGAGGCGTTCATCCACATCGTCGACTCGATGGTCAACCAGCACGCCAAGTGGCTGAAGGTCACCCGGGACATCCCCTGGCGGCTGCCCGTCGCATCGCTGAACTACCTGCTCTCCAGCCATGTCTGGCGGCAGGACCACAACGGCTTCTCGCACCAGGATCCGGGCTTCATCGACCACGTGATGAACAAGAAGGCCGAGGTGGTCCGGGTCTACCTGCCGCCGGACGCCAACAGCCTGCTCTCCACCATGGACCACTGCCTGCGCAGCCGGCACTACATCAACGTGGTGGTGGCCGGCAAGCAGGCCGCGCCCAACTGGCTGAGCATGGACGAGGCCGTCGCGCACTGCCGGCGCGGGGTGGGCATCTGGGACTGGGCCAGCACCGACGACGGCAGCGAGCCCGACGTCGTGCTCGCCTGCGCCGGGGACGTACCGACGCTGGAGACCCTCGCCGCGGCGGACCTGCTGCGCCGGCACCTGCCCGAGCTGAAGGTACGGGTGATCAACGTGGTCGACCTGATGCGGCTCCAACCGGCGACCGAGCACCCGCACGGCCTGCCGGACTCCGAGTTCGACACGCTGTTCACGCAGGACAAGCCGATCATCTTCGCGTACCACGGCTACCCGTGGCTGATCCACCGGCTCACCTACCGGCGCACCAACCACGACAACCTCCACGTTCGTGGGTACAAGGAGGAGGGCACCACCACCACACCGTTCGACATGGTCATGCTCAACGACCTGGACCGCTTCCACCTCGTGATCGACGTGATCGACCGGGTGCCGGGGCTCGCCGCCCGCGCCGCACACCTACGGCAGGAGATGACCGACGCCCGCCAGTCGGCCCGCGACTACACCCGCCGGTACGGCGAGGACGATCCCCGGGTGGCCGAGTGGCGCTGGGTCCGCGAGACCGACCAGACCAACCCCTGAGGAGGCAGCCGTGAGCGAGGGTCAACGAGTGGATTCCGGCCGGAGCGGCGCGGAGATCCTGGTGGGCTACGACGGCTCGCCGGATGCGGCAGCGGCGCTGGAGTGGGCGCTGGATCAGGCGCGACGGGACGGCCGGCCGGTCCGGCTGGCGTACGTCTTCGAATGGCTGACCGTGGCCGGCTGGGTCGGCCCGGGCATGACGCCCGGGATGTGGCCCGACGAGAAGGCCCGGCGGCAGGTCGAGGAACTGGTCGTCAAGGCGGCGGCCGACGCCGCGGCCACGCACCCCGACCTGACCGTACGCGGGGAGGTGCTGGACGGCCCGCCGGCCGTGATGCTGGAGGATGGCTCGGCGCGGGCCGGCCTGCTGGTGCTGGGCAGCCGTGGACAGGGCGGCTTCGCCGGCCTGCTCGCCGGCTCGACCGCCGTCGCCGTCACCGCGCATGCCCACTGCCCGGTGGTGGTGGTCCGCAACCGGTCGGCCGAGGGTGCCCGGGCCGGGCACGTGGCGGTCGGCGTGGACGGCTCGGAGCACTCGCTGCTGGCCCTCGGCTTCGCGGTCGAGCAGGCGGCGCTGCGCCGGGTACCGCTGCACGTGGTGCGGGCCTGGCAGCCCCGGCGCGACCAGTGGAGCCTCCTCGCCGAGCAGGCCCGCGACGCGGTGGCCGCCGAGCACGCCGCCGAGGTGGAGGAGTCCGTGCGCCGCTGGCGGGACAGCTTCCCCGAGGTCGAGATAACCGTCGAGACGGCCGCCGCCGCCCCCGCCGGCCTGCTGATCGACGCCAGCCGTAACGCGCAGTTGGTCGTCGTCGGCACCCGGGGGCTCGGTGGGCTGCGGGGCATGCTGCTCGGCTCGGTCAGCCAGCAGCTCATCCAGCACGCGCACTGCCCGGTGGCGGTCGTCCGGGAACGCTGACCGGGATCCGCACCGCAGGTCCCGCCCGGGTCGGGGCCTGCGGGTCGGGCGCGCCGCCCGCCGGTGGCGCACGATGAACCGGACCCGGCCCACGGCCGTACCGATGTGCGGCACCATGGGCAGAGATGGAAAGGTCGTGAGGATGAGCCACCAGTCGCCGGCTACGCACCGCCCGCTGACCACCGCCCTCGCGGAGGCCGCCGCGATGGCCGGCCACGCGCCGTCGGTGCACAACAGCCAGCCGTGGCGCTGGCGGGTGCTCCCCGACGCGCTGGAGCTGCGGGTGGTGCGCGACCCCCGGTTGGCCGCCACGGACCCGGAGGGAGAGCTGATCACCCTCAGCTGCGGCGTGGCGCTGCACCACGCCCGCCTGGCGCTGGCCGCCGAGGGTTGGGCGGCGACGGTCCGGCGGCTGCCCGACCCGGCCGAGGCGGACCTGCTCGCCCGACTGACCGACCCCCAGCCCGCCGGTGCCGATCCGGACGCGATGCGGATGGTGCAGTGCATGCAGGTGCGGCACACCGACCGGCGGCCGGTCAGCGACGAGCCGGTTCCGGGCGACGCGCTGAACGCCATCGCGTCGGCAGCCGGCGGAGAGGGCGGCCGTCTGGAGATCCTCGACCGCGACCAGGTCCTCCAGCTGGCGGCCGCCGCCTCGCACGCCGCCACGGTGGAGGCGGAGGATTCGCGGTTGCGCGAGGAGCTGGAGTACTGGACGAGTCGCGCGGGCGGCACCGGGCTCACCCCGGAGGTGCTGCCGGAGCAGCCCGCACAGACCACCGTGCCGGGCCGGGACTTCGGCCGCCCCGGCACCCTGCCGGTCGGGCCGGGGCACGACCAGTCGGCGTCGTACGCGGTGCTCTACGGCGACGAGGACGAGCCGGTCGACTGGCTGCGCGCCGGTGAGGCGTTGTCGGCCGCCTGGTTGGTCGCCACCCGGCTGGGCGTGTCGGTGGTGCCGCTCAGCGGCGTGGTGGAGGTGCCGGCCACCCGGCAGACCCTGCGTCAGGCGCTGGCCGGGCTCGGCCACCCGTACCTCGTGCTCCGCCTGGGGGTCGCGGACCCGGCCCACACCGGCCCGCCGCACACCCCGCGACTGCCCCGCGAGCAGGTGGTGGACACCTCCGCGGTGGCCGGCGACGCGGCGTAGCGGGCCTCGGGCGTTCTGCGACGACACCGGCCGGTTAGCATCGCCGGGTGACCGTCGGCGCACCCAATCCCCGGCACGAGCCACCGTCGCTCGGCCTGAGCCCGCTGTCCCGAGTCCACCTGGACGAACTGCTCCAGGAGATGCTGGACCGCGTCGGTGAGGTGGTCACCAGCCGGGAACGGCTGCGGGCACTGCTCGACGCGGTCGTCGGCATCGGCACCGACCTGGATCTGCGCAGCACCCTGCGACGGATCGTGCAGTCGGCCTGTGATCTGGCCGGCGCCCGCTACGGCGCGCTCGGCGTGATCGGCCCGGACCGCATGCTGCACGACTTCGTCACCCACGGCATCTCCCCCGAACTGCACGCGAAGATCGGTGACCTGCCGCACGGCCGGGGCGTGCTCGGCCTGCTGATCGACGACCCGAAGCCGCTGCGGATGCCGGACATCACCCAGCACCCGCAGTCCTACGGCTTCCCGCCGCACCACCCACCGATGCACACCTTCCTCGGCGTGCCGGTACGCATCCGCGACCAGGTCTTCGGCAACCTCTACCTCGCCGAGAAGCAGGGCGGCGCCCAGTTCACCGACGACGACGAGGAGATCGTCGTGGCGCTCGCGGCGGCGGCCGGCGTGGCGATCGAGAACGCCCGGCTCTACGCGCTGGCCCACCGGCGGGAGCGCTGGCTCGCCGCCACCGCCGAGATCACCTCGCTGCTGCTCGGCGAGGTACGCCGTACCGACGCGCTGACCCTGGTGGCGCGCCGCGCCCGGGAGGTCGCCCAGGCCGAGCTGGCCCTCGTACTGCTCTACGACGACGAGGCGGAGCACTTCACGGTGGAGGTCGTCGACGGCGCCGGCACCCAGGCCCGCGCGCTGGTCGGCACGGTGCTACCGACCGTGGACACCAGCTTCGCCGGCCCGGTGGCCCAGGGCCGGCACGACCTGGTCGACGACCTGGCCCACGCCGCGCCCTGGCCGGCGGTGCTGCACACCGGGCCGGCGGTGATCTCCCCGCTGGCCACCGCCGACACGCTGCACGGCGTGCTGGTGATCGCGCACGCCGCCGACCACGGCGGCGTCACCGACGACGACGTGACCCTGCTGGGCAGCTTCGCCGGGCAGGCCGCGTTGGCCATGGAACGCGCCCGTGGCCAGGAGGAACGGGAGCAGCTGGTGGTCCTGGAGGATCGCGAGCGGATCGCCCGGGACCTGCACGACGTGGTCATCCAGCGGCTGTTCGCCACCGGCCTGCAACTGCAGAGCGCGGTGCCGGTGGCCACCCGGCCGGAGGTGGCCAAGCGGATCAACGCTGCGGTCGACGACCTGGACACCACCATCAAGGACATCCGCCGCACCATCTTCGAGCTGCGCACCCCGATGAGCGCGGCGCTGCGCACCGAGATCCGCGACGCGGTGGAGGCGGCCGCGGAGTCGCTGGGCTTCCGGCCGAGGCTGGAGCTGACCGGGCCGGTCGACAGCGCCGTGCCCGACGAGATCCGTCCCGACCTCGCCGCCGTGCTCCGCGAGGCGCTGTCCAACGCGGTACGCCACGCCGAGGCGTCGGCCGTGTCGGTGGCCGTGACCGTCGACGCCACCCGGCTCACCCTGGTCGTCACCGACGACGGGGTGGGGTGCGACCCGGCCACCGCCCGGGGCGGGCTGGTGAACCTGCGCGAGCGTGCCGAGCGCCACGGCGGCACCTTCGAGGTACGCCCCGTCACGCCGCACGGCACCGAGCTGCACTGGTCCGTCCCGCTGCGGGACTGACCTCAGGGGGTCAGTGGGCCTTGCCGAGCAGGCGGGTGGCCAGCACGGCGGCCTGGGTACGCCGCTCCAGCCCGAGCTTGGCCAGCACGCTGGAGACGTAGTTCTTCACCGTCTTCTCGGCCAGGAACATCTTGCCGGCGATCTCCCGGTTGGTCAGCCCCTCGGCGACGTACTCCAGGATCCGCCGCTCCTGCTCGGTGAGGGACTGCAACTCGCGGGGCTGCTCCACGCCGCTGCGGATGCGTTCCAGCACCCGGGTGGTGATCGCCGGGTCGAGCAGCGACTGGCCAGCCGCCACCCGGCGTACCGCGTCGACCAGGTCGGTGCCGCGGATCTGCTTGAGCACGTACCCGGACGCGCCGGCCATGATCGCCGCGAACAGCGCCTCGTCGTCCTCGTACGAGGTGAGGATCAGCCCCTTGATCGTGGAGTCCACGGCCCGGACGTCCCGGCACACGTCGATGCCGTTGCCGTCGGGTAGCCGCGCGTCGAGGATCGCCACGTCGGGCCGGAGCGCCGGGATCCGGCGCGCCGCCTCCTGGGCGGAGCCGGACTCGCCGACCACCTCTATGTCGCCGCTGGCGTGCAGCAGGTCGGCGAGACCACGACGTACGACCTCATGGTCGTCAAGCAGGAACACCCGGATCATCCCCCCTTTCTACCCCCTCGCCCCCTCCCCCACCCGGGCCGAAAGTCCCAACCCCTTCGAACCGGGTGGGAGAGGGGGCCTGGGGGGTCGGGACGTGTGGCCCTGCTGGGTGGGAGGTGTGCGGGCGCACTGTGGGGTGGTGAGGGGCGAGCGCTAGGGGGCACGATCATGGATAACGGGTACACCGTCGAGCAGCTGCGGGTCGCCGCGACCGACGCGATCCGTGCACCTTCGCTGCACAACGTCCAGCCGTGGCGGTTCCGGCTGCGCGACGGCGGGATCGAGGTGCTGGTCGACCCGGCCCGGCGGCTGCCCGCCACCGACCCGAGCGGCTGGGGCGCCCGCGTCGCCGGCGGGGCGGCGCTGTTCAACCTGCGCCTGGCCCTGGCCGTGGCGGGCGCACCGGCGACGGTACGGCTGCGCCCGTACCCGTCGGAACCCGACGTGCTGGCCCGGCTGCTGCCAGACCTGCCGCGCCGGCCCACCCCCGTCGAGCAGGAGCTGTACGCGGCGATCCCCCGCCGGTTCAGCAACCGCGCCCCGTTCTGGCCCGACCCGGTGCCGGCCGACTCCCGCTGGCGCCTCGGTGAGGCGGCCCGCGCCGAGCACTGCTGGCTGGAGCTGCTGATCGGGGTGAGCGCGGTCAACGCGTTCGCCGAGATCGCGCACGGCGCGCACCGGGTCCTCGAACGCGACCCGGCCTACCGGGCCGAGCGGGAGGCGTGGGTACGCACCGGACACGCACCGGACGGGATCCCCGCCACCGCCGGCGGCCCGCAGGCCGAGCCGCAGGACCTGCTCCCGTCGCGCGGCATCGGCACCGCGCAGCGGGCACCCGGCCGCGACTTCGAGCCCGAGCCACTGGTCGCAGTGCTCGGGTCGGCCGGCAACACCGCCGTCGACCAGGTCGTCGCCGGCCAGGCGTTGCAGCGGGTGCTGCTGACCGCCACCGAGGCCGGGCTGTCGGTGTCGATGCTGTCCCAGCCGATCGAGGTGCCGACGGCCCGGGAGCAGCTCCGGATGTCGCTGGGGCGGTTCGGCACCCCGCAGATGGTGATGCGGATCGGGTACGGCCAGCCTGGCTGGCCCACCCCCCGCCGCCGGATCGACGAGGTGCTGGACCTGCCGGTACGCCTGGCGTAGGGAGGCGGCCGGTCCGCGATGGCGCACCGCGATGCAGCGGGCGAGGCCCGGGTCAGGCGGGCGCCGTCGGGATCGTCGGGCCGGTGGCGAGCGCGGCGAGCAGGTCGGCCTCCCGGGCGGGACCGAGGCCGACCGGCTCCCGGGCCGGCCGGCCGGCCCGGGCCGGCACGGCACCCACCTGGCGCAGCCAGGCCCAGGTGTCGGCGACGGTGTCGGCCACCGGCCGGCAGGTCAGCCCGTCGGCGTACGCGCGACTGACGTCGAGTTGCTGCATCCACCGGTACGCGTGCCCCGGCGGGATCCAGACCGGCAGATCGTTCCAGGGTTCCACGCCTGCGGCGAGCAACTGCTCCGGATCGGCCCAGCGCAGCCGGGCTCCGGCTCCGGTGACCGTGGCGCAGGCGGCCAGCAACTCCCCCATGGTGGTGTGCCCGGTCCGGCTCACCACGTTGACCGCTCCGCCCCGCCCGGCGGCTGCGGCGTCCAGCAGGAAGGTCGCCAGGTCGCGGACGTCGACGTACTGCACCGGCAGGTCGGCGGGGCCGGGCGCGAGCACGTCACCGCCCCGGGCGAGACGGTGCAGCCACCACGGCAGCCGGCCGATGTCCTCTCCGGGGCCGAGGATCAGCCCGGCCCGGGCGAGCAGCACGCGGTCGCCGAAGACCGCCCGTAGGGCCTGTTCGGCGCCGGCCTTGAGCGTCGGGTAGTCACCGTCGACGGCGTCGGGGTCCGCGTCGACCAGCGGGGACTGTTCGGTGGCACCGGCCCGCACCGGCGGCGCATAGACGGAGCAGCTGGAAACGTAGACGTAGTGCCCGACCCGGTCGGACAGCTCCCGCGCCGCCGCCCGCGCGACCCGGGGCGCACCGTCCCAGGTGTCGACCACGACGTCCCACTCCCCGTCGGCCAACGCGGCCAACCCGTCGGGGGCGGTGCGGTCGCCGACCAGCCGTCGTACGCCCGCCGGCGGCGCACCGTGCCGCCCTCGGTTGAACACCGTCACCGACCAGCCCCGGCGGACCGCCTCGGCGACCGTCACCCCGCCCACGAATCCCGTTCCGCCCATCACGAGAAGTCTCATGCGCTACAGCCTGCCGCCCGTCGGCGGCGCCGAGCGGGCTCGTTCACCCTCGGCGGATCTGCCGACGGCAGAACCGGCGGTGACCCGCGCACGGGTGCGTAGTCGCAGAAGGGCGCGAGTCGCAGAAGGGCGTGTGATCCGCAGAGGCTGCGTGGTTTGCGGGTAGGTGCCGTGCCCGGCGGGCGTCGAAGGCGTCCGCCGGACACGGCCGGGCGGTGCCGCGGGCACGGCGGGCACCACCAGCCGGCTCCTTCATCGAAGGACGGCGCATCCCATCGTCTGCCCCGCCGGACGCGGGCGTCAACAACTTCCGGAAGATTATCGATAGGCAGCTATGCTGCCGGCGCCACGCTGTCCCGGATGACGAGTTCGGTGGCCAACTCCACCCGAGGGCTCTCCACCTTCTCGCCCCTGGCCAGCCGCAACACCGTACGCGCCGCCAACATCCCCATCTCCGCCAACGGCTGCCGCACCGTCGTCAACGGCGGCGAACACCACCGCACCTCCGGCAGATCATCGAACCCCACCACACTGATGTCGTCCGGCACCCGCAACCCCCGCTGCCGCACCGCCTCGTACACCCCCAACGCCATCTGATCACTCGACGCGAAGATCGCCGTCGGCGGCTCCGTCAACCCCAACAACCGCACCCCACCGGAGAACCCCGCCTCGTGGTAGAAGTCTCCGGGGCACACGAGATCCTCGTCGAAGGACAACCCGGCCGCCTCCAGGGCGGCCCGGTAGCCGTCCATCCGGGCCCGGCTGCACATCAACTGCGGCGGCCCGGCGATGAACCCGATCCGCCGATGCCCCAAACCGATCAGATACTCCGTCGCCCGCAGGCCGCCCGCCCAGTTGGTGGCGCCGATGGTCACCGCCTCGCCCGGCGGCAGGCCGTCCGCGTCGACGATCACCACCGGGATGGTCAACCGGCGCAACTCGGCCTGCAGGGGCGGCGCCACCATCGAGGTCACGAAGATGACGCCCTCGGTGCCGCGCCGGCGCATGCCGTCGAGCCACTGCTCGGCGGAGGAGGTCCGGCGATGGATCGCGGAGACGACCGTGCCCACCCCCGCAGCATGCGCCACATCCTCCACACCACGAATGATCTCCACCGCCCACGGGCTGTCCAGATCGTTGAACACCAGATCCACCAACCCGGAACTCGCCCGCATACTCGGCGGCCGACGCCGGTAACCATGCCGCGTCAGCAACTCCTCCACCCGCTCACGGGTCTGCGGAGCCACATCCGAACGACCATTGATCACGCGCGACACCGTCGGCACCGACACCCCGGCGAGGTCCGCTATCGCGGAGATGGTGACTCTTCGGGTGTCTCTGGCAACCACGGCACTCCCCTACCCAACCCGTACGGCGACAGCCCGCACGACTACCCGGGGCGGTCGGGACGGGCAACCGACTGCCAGCCCACACCCTAGTGCCGGAAATTTCACTCGACTATCGGTAGTTGGCGCAGTTCACACCCGGGACTCCTGGTCAGGTCGCGGGCGCCGCCGCGCTGTCCCGGATGACGAGTTCGGTGGCCAACTCCACCCGAGGGCTCTCCACCTTCTCACCCCTGGCCAGCCGCAACACCGTACGCGCCGCCAACATCCCCATCTCCGCCAACGGCTGCCGCACCGTCGTCAACGGCGGCGAACACCACCGCACCTCCGGCAGATCATCGAACCCCACCACACTGATGTCGTCCGGCACCCGCAACCCCCGCTGCCGCACCGCCTCGTACACCCCCAACGCCATCTGATCACTCGACGCGAAGATCGCCGTCGGCGGCTCCGTCAACCCCAACAACCGCACCCCACCGGAGAAACCCGCCTCGTGGTAGAAGTTGCCCGCCTGGATCAGCCGGTCGTCGATCGGGATGCCGGCCGTCTCCAGGGCGGCCCGGTAGCCGTCCATCCGGGCCCGGCTGCACATCAACTGCGGCGGCCCGGCGATGAACCCGATCCGCCGATGCCCCAAACCGATCAGATACTCCGTCGCCCGCAGGCTCCCCGCCCAGTTGGTGGCGCCGATGGTCGGCGCGTCCTGGGCGGGGACGCCGGCGGGATCGACGATCACCGCGGGGATGTTGAGCCGGCGCAACTCCGCCTGCTGCGGCGGTTCGAGGGTGGAGGTCACGAAGATGACCCCCTCGGTGGACCGGGTCCGGATGTTGTCGAGCCACTGCTTGGCGGAGGAGGTGCGGCGGTGAATGGCGGAGACGACCGTGCCCACGCCCGCAGCATGCGCCACATCCTCCACACCACGAATGATCTCCACCGCCCACGGGCTGTCCAGATCGTTGAACACCAGATCCACCAACCCGGAACTCGCCCGCATACTCGGCGGCCGACGCCGGTAACCATGCCGCGTCAGCAACTCCTCCACCCGCTCACGGGTCTGCGGAGCCACATCCGAACGACCATTGATCACGCGCGACACCGTCGGCACCGACACGCCGGCCAAGCGCGCGATGGCCGCGATGGTCACTGTCCGGTTGTCGTTGGCAGCCATCGGTCCTCCCTCTCCTCGCCCGTCCCGGACACCCGTTACTGCCGCTTCGCGACCCTGGTGATGTCCTTGACGATCTGGGCCGGATCCTTGGTACCGGCGATCAGCTCGGCGACGCTGTCGTTGATCTGCCCGCCCACCACCGACGGGAACGCCTGGTCGAGGTAGAGCTGGAAGCCGGTCGCGATGCCCAGGTTGGCGGCCACGACCTGGTTGTTCACGTCCTTGATCCCGCCGGTGGCGGCCTGGTTGGTGGGTAGCACCGCGCCGGTCTGGGCGGCCCTGCGCTGGTTCTTCGCCTGCAGCAGCGTGCGCAGGAAGTCCGCCGTCGAGGCCGGCGCGTCGCGGCCGACCACGAAGCCGTTGCCGCCGCCGAACGCGTCCGTCGCCGATCCCTTGCCGCCCTCGACGGCCGGGA
This sequence comes from Micromonospora sp. WMMD1082, assembly GCF_029626175.1. NCBI lineage: Bacteria > Bacillati > Actinomycetota > Actinomycetes > Micromonosporales > Micromonosporaceae > Micromonospora > Micromonospora sp. WMMD1082. The sequence continues at coordinate 7,396,819 of NZ_JARUBM010000002.1, forward strand.
AGGGGAAGAAGGCGAGCCGGTCGCCGAGGCCCCTCTTGCTGGTCGAGGAGGACGCCTGCACCGACGGCGCCCACTGGCCCATCAGCTCCATGGCCGCGCCCTCGTTACCCATCGTCGCGGCCTGCCCGCCCTCGGCCCCGTACTCCGCCCGGAGGAAGTTCCGCTGGAACGGCTCCATGTCGAGCAGTTCCCTGAACCGCTCGCCGGCGGCGACGAAGGCCGGGGTGTTGAAGTTCTTGTCCTCGGCCGCGCGCTGCAACTCCTCGAGGCCGCCGATGCGCATCGCGAGGTACGCCCAGTAGTAGTGCCCGGGCCACTTGTCCTTGCCGGCGAGCGCGATCGGCACGAGGCCGGCCGCCTTGAGCTTGCCGACGGCCTCCAGCAACTTGGCCCAGGTGGCCGGCGGCGTCTCGATGCCGGCCTTGGCGAAGTGGTCCCGGTTGTACCAGAAGCCGACCATGCCGATGTCGAACGGAATCCCGTAGATCCGGTCGTCCACCGTGTACGGCTGCACCGAGGCGGGCAGCAGCTGCCCGATCCACTCCTTGACGTCCTCGGTGATGTCCTTGACGAGGCCGGCCTCGACCTGCTGCCGCAGCGCGCCGCCGCCCCACGACTGGAACAGGTCCGGCGGCGTCTTCGCCTCGATCGCGCCGTTCAGCCTGGTCTTGAAGGCCTCGACCTCCAGCGGCTCCACCGCGATCGTGACGTTACCGTGCGTGTTCTCGTACTGCTTCGCCATGTCTGCCCAGACCCCCAGCATCGGCTCGGCGTCCTGGACGTGCCACCAGTTGATCTTCTGCGGACCTTCCGAGGCACCGCTTTCCCCATCCCCGCAGGCGCCGAGCAGGAGGGCGCCGGCACCGGCGCCGGCCAGACCCAGCAGCGACCTGCGGGAGATGTGCGCTGTCATGGTTCATCCCTTCGGGAAGGTGAGGGTACGCGGAGAGGGCACCGCCCAAGATCGGCGGTGCTACGGAATCGCGGACCGAGACTTTCGCTTCGGTTCCGGTATTTTCGATGTGATGGCGGGCACGTTACGACGCCTTTGCGTCGGCGGTCAAGGGGCTGTCGCGAGGGGACGTCAGCCGATACCGTGAGCGAATCTTGGGGCATCCGGAGCGCTCTTTTCCGGGAAATCACCGGGATCAGGACCTGAAGGAGTCGAACATGTCGACCGAGATCGCAGACGTGGCCACCGCCCGGTCGATCCGAAACCCCGTGCTCACCGGCTTCCATCCGGACCCGTCCATCCTGCGCGTCGACGACGACTACTACCTCGCCACCTCGACCTTCGAGTGGTATCCGGGGGTACGGGTACACCACTCGAAGGACCTCGTGCACTGGCGCGCGCTCGGTGGGATCATCACGGAACGCCGCCTACTCGATCTGCGCGGTTGCGGCGACTCCAACGGGGTCTGGGCCCCTGACCTCACCTACCACGATGGACTGTTCTACCTTGTCTACAGCGACGTGGCCAGTTTTGCCAGCGGCTACTGGGACTCGCAAAACTTCCTCACCACCGCGCCGGCCGTGACCGGCCCGTGGTCGGACCCGGTGCGGCTGCACTCGCGTGGCTTCGACGCCGCGCTGTTCCACGACGACGACGGCACCACCTGGCTGCTGGGGATGAGCGCCGACTGGCGGCCGGGACGCGACCGCTTCGGCGGCATCGAGATCCAGCAGTACGATCCGGTCCGGCGGGAACTGGTCGGCAGCCCTCGCATCATCTTCACCGGTACCGAGGTCGGCCTGACCGAAGGGCCGCACCTCTACCGCCACGACGGCTGGTACTGGCTCGTCACCGCCGAGGGCGGCACCAGCTGGGAGCACCAGGTCACCGTCGCCCGGTCGCGGGACCTCTTCGGGCCGTACGAGGTCGACCCGGCCGGGCCGCTGCTCACCTCCGTCGACCGGCCCGACCTCACCCTGCAGAAGGCCGGCCACGGCAGTCTGGTCCGCACCCAGCACGGCGACTGGTACCTCGCCCACCTGGTGGGACGCCCCTACACCCCGCTGGGCAACTGCGTGCTCGGGCGGGAGACCGCGTTGCAGAAGGTCGACTGGTCGCCGGGCGGCTGGCCCAGCGTCCCCGGCGGCGTCCCCGCCGACGAGATCCCCGCCCCGGAGCTGCCGGCCCACCCGTGGCCCGACGCGCCGGCCACCGACGACTTCGACACCCCGGAGCTGGCCGCCTGCTGGTCGACCCTGCGCCGCCCGGCGACGGACGACTGGATCGACCTGTGCTCCCGCCCGTCGCACCTGCGCGTCTACGGTGGCCAGTCCCCCGTCGGCAGACAGACGCCGAGCCTGGTGGCGCGGCGGGTGGGTGCGGCCCACTGCTCGCTGGAGACCGCCGTCGACTTCGACCCGGGCGACCACCGGCACCTGGCCGGGATCGCCGGCTACTACAACACCCAGAACTGGCACTACCTCTACCTGACCCGGGCCGACGACGGTCGGGCCGTGCTGGAGCTGCTCAGCTGCGACAGCGGTCGACGCACCGCGTACCCGCAGTTCACCGTCGACACCGGTGGCGCCCGCCGGGTCGGCCTGCGGGTGACCTTCGACGGCCCGGCGCTGCGCTTCGCGTACGACCTGGGCGACGGCTGGCAGCAGGTGCCGGTCGAGTTGGACGCCACCATCCTGTCCGACGAGCACGCGGCCCAGATCGTCGACGGTGAACCGGCCGCCTGGGGCTTCACCGGTTCGTTCCTCGGTTTGTGGGTACAGGATCTCGGCGGCGACGGCCGCTACGCCGACTTCGACCACGCTACCTACCTCGAACACTGAATCCCCCGCCCGACCGGCGCACACCTGCCGGATCGGGAATCTTCCGATCCCATCCTGGGGCGTCTCCAGCAGGGCACACGGCCTGCTTCCGGAAGTTTTCGTGGTTGACTGCGGCCATCGATGGCCCTAACGTTTCGGCCAAGTTACCGATCGCCATCCGGAAAATTTCGGCGCCTTCCGCGACCCCGGCCCCGCCCCCGAGCCGACGCGTCCGGCACCGGTGCCGATCATCGTTTCATCCTGCTCAGCCCCGGCACCAACCCTGCACCTTGCGATCGACTTACGTCGATACATAACGAAGGGAATGCAGATGACGTGGAGACGGTGGATGACCGTTGGCGTGGTCGCCTTCGCGACCGCGGCGGCGTTGAACACGGTGCCGGCCACCGCCGGTAAGCCGTACGACCCGACCACGCAGAGCCTGGCCAAGCTCGGCCTGCGGCACGGTCTGCAGATCGGCACCGCGGTCGACATGGCCGCCCTCAACGATGCCAGCGAACCGCAGTACCGCAAGATCGTCGCGACCGAGTTCTCCTCGGTGACCGCGGAGAACGTGATGAAGTGGGAGAGCCTGGAGCCCACCCGCGGCAACTACAACTGGGGCCCGGCCGACCAGCTCGTCGACTTCGCCAAGCGCAACAGGCAGAGCGTGCGTGGCCACGTACTGGTGTGGCAGAACCAGCTGCCGACCTGGCTGACCAGCGGCGTGGCCGACGGCTCCATCAGCAGGCAGGAGCTGCGTGAGCTGCTGCGCAAGCACATCACCACCGTGGTCAGCCGGTACCAGGGCAAGATCTCGCAGTGGGATGTGATCAACGAGGCGGTCAGCGACCCGTGGGACAACCCACCCACCCTGCACTACAAGGGGTTCTGGGCCCAGCACCTCGGGCCCGACTACATCGCCGACGCGTTCCGCTGGGCGCGCGCCGCCGACCCCAAGGCGCTGCTGTTCTACAACGACTACAACATCGAGGCGTTCGGCTCGGGTGACCCGGCGGACGACAAGACGCAGTTCGTCTACGACATGGCCAAGCGGCTGCTCGCCCAGCGCGTCCCGATCGACGGCATCGGCAGCCAGGGCCACCTGGGCACCCAGTACGGCAACTACGACACCCTCCAGGTGGCCGCCGCGCTGAAGAAGTTCGGCGCGCTCGGGCTCGTGACCGCGTTCACCGAGGTCGACGTCCGCAGCCAGCTGACCGAGGCCGTCCAGGCTGGCGACGAGGCGGAGATCAACCCCCGGTTGCAGGCGTCGGCCGCGAACTTCAGCGTGCTGTTGAAGGCGTGCCTCGCCGTACGCAGCTGCCTGTCGTACACCGTCTGGGGCTTCAGCGACAAGTACTCCTGGGTACCGAGCTGGTTCAACGACCCGCCCGAGGGCCTGGCCACCATCTACGACGAGAACTTCCAGCCCAAGCGGGCGTACTACGAGATCAAGTCCGACCTGATCTTCGCCGGCCCGCCGTACGTCCTGCCGCGCATCGCACCCAAGCCCCGCCGCTGACGCTCGTCGCGGCGGGCGGACCACCCACCCACCACCACCGGGCCGTGTGGGGCGTCGGCCCGCCCCACACGGCCCACCACCGGAAGGTCCGACCGATGTCGTCCACCGCCCAGCCCCTGCGCCTCCCGCATCCCGCCGCGTCCGGGCAGCGCACCGAGCCTCCACCGGTACGCCCCGCCGAGGTGGTCGGCTCCGACCACGTCGTGTGCCTCACCTTCGACGACGGGCCGCACCCGGTGCACACCCCGCGCCTGCTCGACATCCTGGCGGCCCATCGCGTCCGGGCGGTCTTCTTCCTCCAGGGCGACCGCGTCATCGAGCACCCCGAGGTGGTACGCCGGATCGCCGCGGCCGGGCACGCGCTGGGCAACCACGGGATGCACCACGACAACATGAGCGCCTGGACCGCCGGCCGGATCGCCTCGGACCTGCTGGAAACCAACGCGGTGGTCCGGCACGCGGTGCCGCAGGCCCGCGTCCCCTACTTCCGGGCACCGTACGGCGCCTGGGGTCAGACCCCCACCGTGGCGACCGCTCTCGGGATGCGGCCGATGGGTTGGCGGCTGGAGGTGGCCGACTGGGAACCACCCGGCACCGACGAGCTGCTGCGTCGCCTCACCGAGGGCGTCGTGCCGGGCGCGGTGGTGCTGTTGCACGACGGCGGCGGGGACCGGAGCCAGACCGTCGACGCCGTCGACCGGGCGATCCCGGTGCTCCGCGCCAGCGGCTGGCGGTTCACCCTGCCCGACGACCGGCTCGCCAGCTGAGACCGCGGGCCGCCGGTCAGCCGGCCTGCGCGATCTGGATCAGGTTGCCGCACGTGTCGTCGAAGACCGCGGTGGTGACCGTGCCCATCTGCAACGGCGCCTGGGTGAACCGTACGCCCAGGCCGCGCAGTCGTTCGAACTCCGCGGCGACGTCCTCGACGGCGAAGGACGTGTACGGGATGCCGTCGTTGACCAGGGCCTCCTTCCACGGCTTGGCCGCCGGGTGCTGGTCCGGTTCGAGCAGCAACTCGCAGCCGTCCGGATCGTCGGGCGAGACGACCGTGAGCCAGCGGGCCTCGCCGAGCGGGACCTCGGTCTTCTTCACGAAGCCCAGCACCTCGGTGTAGAACCGCAGGGCCTCGTCCTGGTCGTGGACCAGAACACTGGTGAGATTGATGCGCATCAGTTCTCCCTCGTTCGGCGGTGGCGCCATCGATCGGTAAGGCGTTGCAGGGGTGCGGTGTCGATGTGGTGGAACTTGTAGCGGCCCTCGCGGTGGCTGGTGACCAGGCCGGCCCTGGCCAGCACCTCCAGGTGCTGGGAGATCGCCTGCCGGGACGAGCCGAGCTGGTACTTCATGGTCAGTCGCGCGCAGATCTCGAACAGCGTCTGGCCGTCGCGCTCGGCCAGTTCGTCGAGGATCCTCCTCCGGGTCGGGTCGGCCAGGGCCTTGAAGATGTCGCCCTCGCCCTCGCCGACGTCGGGCGGAGGTTCGGCGTCGTCACCCACGGCTCGATGATAGGCAAGTAATGACTTGCCTATCAAGCCTGGCGGCGTTGGGCTACCGTGCTCGCGTGCAGGTTCCCGGCTGGCTCGACGACACGCGCACCTCGTACGACACCGTCGCGGTCAGCTACGCCGAGGTGCTGCGCGATGCTCTCGCCCGCGAGCCGTTCCAGCGGGGCATCCTGGCGCTGTTCGCCGAACTCGTCCGCGCCCAGGGCAACGGGCCGGTTGCCGACATCGGCTGCGGTCCCGGCCGGATCACCGCCCACCTGCACCGCATCGGCCTGGACGCGTTCGGCGTCGACCTGTCGCCCGGGATGATCGACGTGGCCCGCCGTGACCATCCCGGCCTGCGCTTCGAGGTCGGCTCCATGACCGGCCTCGACATCGCCGACGGCTCCCTGACCGGAATCCTCGCCTGGTTCTCCCTGATCCACGTCCCCGACGACGAGGTGCCCACCGCCCTCGCGGAGTTCCACCGGGTCCTGCGGCCCGGCGGGGTCGTGCTGCTCGGCTTCCACTGCGGCGACGGCAGCCGACTCAAGACCGAGGGCTACGGCGGCCACCCGATGAACGTCTACGTCCATCATCGCCGGCCGGACCGGGTCGCCGCGTGGCTTGCGGCGGCCGGGTTCACCGTCGAGGCGGAGCTGGTGCACCACCCGGCGCCCGACATCGAGGGCGCCTTCGTCTTCGCCCACCGGTGAGCGGGCGGCGGCTCTCGTCCGCACCTGGCGGACCGGCGACCGGAGTGGCCCCACTATGCGGTTCGCGCATCCGCAGTCGGCGGATGGAGTTACCGTGAGCTGTAAGGCTCTCGCACGTCCCGTCATTCTCTCCTCGTCGGAAGGTGTGCCGTGGCGAACGAGGCTCGTCGGCCCACGCCGGCCGATCCAATGCCCCAGGCGACGCGTCCAGGCGACATACCCAGCGAGACGGTACGGAATCTGCCGCCGGAGCTGGGGCCGGATGCGGTGGGCGTGCTCGACCGCCGGACGTTCGTCTTCTCCAACGCCGCCGGGGACGTGCCGGCGGGCTCGATCGGCGGGCTGGTGCACAACGACACCCGCCTGCTGAACCGGTGGGTACTCACGATCTGCGGGTCGCCCCTGCTCGTCCTGAGTTCCGGCACGGTCGAGGACTACTCGGCGGCGTTCTTCGTGGCCAGTCCCGAACTTCCCGGCCTACAGGCCAACGCCATCGGGGTACGCCGGCAGCGGTTCATCAGCAATGGCATGCACGAGCGTCTCGAACTGCAGTCGTACGCCGGGGAGCCGGTATCGATCCAGCTGCGGTTGGCGGTGGGTACCGACTTCGCGGACCTGTTCGAGATCAAGGAGACCGTCCGGGACCGTTCCCACCAGATCACCCGGTCACATGCCCGTGATGGGTCGCGGCTGGAATTCACCTACCGTAACGGCACCTTCGAGGTCCGTACGCGGGTCCTGGCGGATCCGCCGGCCGATCAGGTGGACGGGGACGTTCTGGTGTGGGAGCTGCACCTGGCGCCCAACCAGGAGTGGCGGTGTGACCTGCAGGTCCCGCTGCACTACGACGAGGTGCAGATCGGGCCGGCGGAGCGAGGCTTCGGCGAGGCCTTCGACGTCGAGCAGGACGACCCTCTCGTCCGTTGGGAGCACGCCAAACCGGTCCTGCAGTCAGACTCTGACCTGCTGCGCGACGTGTACCACAAGTCGGCCCTGGACCTGACTGCCCTGCGAACCGAGATCCGCCTGGAGAACGAAACCGTCGTCCTGTTGTCGGCCGGGTTGCCGTGGTTCCTCACCATCTTCGGCCGGGACACGCTGATCACCGCGTACCAGACGATGGGTGGCGGGCCGGATCTGGCCCGCGGCGCCCTTCTCGCCCTCGCCGGGCATCAGGGCACCGAGTGTGACGACTTCACCGACGAGGAACCGGGCAAGATCCTGCACGAGTACCGGTCAGGTGAGCTGACCAAGCTCGGCCTCAAACCCCACAAGCCGTACTACGGCACGGCGGACGCCACCCAACTGTGGCTGATCCTGCTCTCCGAGTACTGGCGCTGGACCGGCGACGACCAGTTCGTCCAGGGCCTCCGCGACAACGCCTACGCCGCCCTGCGCTGGATAGACGAGTACGGCGACCGCAACAACGACGGCTACGTCGAATATGCCACCCGCTCACCCCAGGGGCTCGGCAACCAGTGCTGGCGCGACTCCTGGGACGGTGTCCTGTTCTCCACCGGCGCCATGCCTGTCCTGCCCATCTCCACCTGTGAGATCCAGGGCTACACGTACGACGCCAAGCTCCGCTTCGCCGAACTCGCCGACGGTCCGCTCGACGACCCCTCCCTCGCCCGGCGACTCCGTAGCGAAGCCGCGGACCTCCGCGACCGGTTCAACCGTGACTTCTGGATCGACGACCGCGGCGGTTACTACGCCCTCGGCCTCGACGGTGACAACCGACAGATCGACATGATGACCTCCAATCAGGGCCACCTGCTCTGGAGCGGCATCGTGCCCACCGAACGCGCCGCCATCGTCGCCGGCCAGCTCATGTCCGACCGCCTCTTCTCCGGCTGGGGCGTCCGCACCACCGCCACCGACGACCCCGCCTACAACCCCATCGGCTATCACCGAGGCACCGTCTGGCCGCATGACAACTCGATCATCGCCTGTGGCCTCGCCCGGTACGGCTTCCGCCAGGAAGCCAACCGGATCGTCACGGCCATGCTCGACGCCGCACAGTTCTCCGGATGCCGTCTTCCCGAGGCCTTCTCCGGCTACGACCGGTCCTTCGGGCGCGCCCCCGTTCCCTATCCGACCGCCTGCAACCCGCAGGCCTGGGCCAGCGGCGCACCGCTGCTCTTCCTCCGCACACTGCTCGGCACGGAACCCAGGAACCATCAGCTCACCCTCGACCCCGAGATCCCGCCCGAGATCGGACGGATCCGGATGACGAACGTGTCGGCCTTCGGCTCACGGTGGGACATCGAGGCGACCACCACCCAGTCCTACATCCGCCTAGCCCCCTGAACCACCGGCGAGGGCCGTACGCGGGTCGAGGAGCTGGCCCTGTGCGTACGCCGTGCGGAAGGCTGCGGGGCCGAGCGCGTCGATCGCCGCGGCGCGTGCCCTGTCGAGGTCGGCCGCGTCGTCGGGATCCGGCACCTGGCCAAGCACCGCGAACGCGGCATCCGCCGCACCGATCAGCCGCGCCGCACGCTCCTGATCGTCCTCGGCCGAGGCGAGCGCGACGCCGGCCAGGCAGACGTACGGAACGAAGTCGGCTCAGCCGTTGCGGAACACCCGCTCCCGGCCCTCGGCGAACAGGTCCCTGGCCACGTCGAGATTGCCCAGACCCAGCTCACAGAACGCGAGGTTGTGATATTCCGAATTGACCGTCTCGGGCTGGTCGAGCGCCTCGTTGAGCGCGATGCTCTCCCGGTACAGATCCCGGGCACGGCGCAGGTCGCCGGACATCCGCGCCACGGCGGCCAGCACATGTCTCGGCCGTTCCTCCAGGCTCCGGTCGCCGGAGCGCAGCGCGACCGCGAGCGCCTCCTGCGCCCGGGCCTCCCCGCCCGGCAGGTCACCGCCGCGGATGGCGACCCGGGCCAGGCTGTACCGGGCCTCCACCTCGCCCGCCGGGTCGCCGGCCGCCTGAGCCCGCTCGATCTCGGCCTCGCTCATGCGCACCACCGCGTCGGTCTCACCACGTCGGAAGGCCGAGCGCACACGCTCACTGAAGTTCATCTGTCCTCATCCATCGTGGCACCTCGGTGGTCACTACAGGTTCCTCTCTCGGACGGCGGTGAGCAGCCGATCCACGGTCTCCCGGTCGGGCTGTTCCGGCAGCGCGGTGGTGGCGGTCGCGTCGGCGAGCTCGACGAGCAGGTCCGCCGCCCAGGCGTCGACCGCCGCCCAGGGCAGCTCGCCGCGCCGCACGGCGAGCAGCTTCTCGCGCAGGTGCCGCACGTCGACCAGGACCTCCCCGCTACGCAACACGTGCGTACCGGCGATCAACAGCCGGATCATGTGCATAGCCTGCTTGTGGTTCGTCTCGCCGGTGCGCTCCCGGCGGGCCGCCACCCGGTTGAGCTGGTCCCGGGCGTAGCCGCCGTACGTCTGGGCCACCCGACTCGACAGGAACGCCCGCCGCGCCGCCAGCAACCGTTCCCCGTCCACGGTGATCGTCTCGATCAGCGGGGACCAGAGCACCTCAAGAACCGTCGGGTTGCCCTGCAGGGCGAGCAGACAGAAGCGCTCGAACTCCCAGGAGAACTGCTCCGCCGCCGGCCCGTCCAGGTGGGTGGGCGGCTTGTCCAGGTGCCAGAACGCGCGGGTCGGTGCCACGAACACACCACGCCGGTCGTAGTCGGAACCCGACACATCCAGCCCATACGCCCGCGACCCGACCACAACGGCCAGGGCGGTACGCCGCTCGACAAGATCGATCACGTCCGGCAACGCTACCCAAGTGCCAGCCGAGACGCGCGGCCCACTCTCGGCCTGACCCGGCCGCTCGGGCCCCGTCATCGTGGGAACAGTCCAGCTGGTGACGGTCGGCTTGCACGGACGCGGCCGCGGATCAGACACGGCCTGACCGAACCAGGGAGCACGCGTCAGGCCGCCGGTGCGTACCCACCGCCCTGCGCGAACCACCCAGATGCGTCCTGGCCAGCGGCTTTACCGCCTTCGCCGGCCGCACCTGGGTAGCGTTTCGAGTGGGCGATACTGGGTTTGAACCAGTGACCTCTTCCGTGTCAAGGAAGCGCGCTCCCACTGCGCCAATCGCCCGTGTTGACCGCCGGCACCCGTGGGTGCGGTCGGACCGCGAGCGGACGACGGGACTCGAACCCGCGACCCTCACCTTGGCAAGGTGATGCGCTACCAACTGCGCTACGTCCGCACGCCCCGTCGGTGCCGGGGACGGTGGCAAGTCTACCCGATGACAAGATCGTCGAGGGCAGCGCCCCCGAGCCCCGGCACGGCCGTGGTTGCGCCGCTCGGCGCCGGGGTACAGACCTCCCTCGACAGCACACCGCATCCCCTGGGCAAAGGAGGCTGTCATGGGTATCGGCACCAGTATCTTCCTGCTGGCGCTCGGCGCCGTCCTCACCTTCGCGGTCAACGCCAGCATCGGCGGGCTCGACCTTGACGTGGTCGGGTGGATCCTGATGGCCGCCGGCGTGCTCGGCTTGATCATGACGACCCTCGTCTGGGGCCGCCGCCGTCAGGTGATCGCCACCACGGAGGAGCCGGTGGAGTACCGCCGGGTCGAAGAGCGTCGGGACGCCGCACCGCCGCTGTGACTCGATGGCGCGGCGGCCGGACATGCGCAGCTGCCCGTGGGACGACCAGCAGTTGGGCTCACCCTGGCCAAGCCCTGTCCGGCGCGGACCCTGTTCTCGAAGGATGAGATGCGGACGCGAGATCTTGGACAGTTTCCGTCCAGCGCTGACGGGAACTGTCCAAGATCTGGACCCGATGCCGTAGCCGGCCCCGGATTGCCCGTTCACGGTTGCATGACGGGGCACCAGCGCACCCGCACCGCGATCGGCCGCATCGACGCCGGCCACCCCGCACCCTGACGCACGCACACCTCCGCCTCCACCTGACACCGATCCGGCCGCTTGACGCGTGCCGTCCGGGGTGTCAGTGTTATCTGACACCCCCTGTCAGACAACACTGACACCCGGAAGGGAGCCGGACGCATGGCCCAGGCCCCGCCCACGGGGGAGCAACTGCTGTTGATGCTCACCGCGCTGGCCAGCCCGCACCGGCTGCGGATCGTCGCGGCACTCGCCACGGGACGCAGCTACGTCAGCCAGCTGGCCCGCCGGCTGGGAATGAACCGGCCCCTGCTCTACATGCATCTCCAGCGTCTGGAGGCGGCCGGCCTGGTCGTCGGCGAACTGGAGACGGCCCGGGACGGCAGCTCGGTGAAGTACTTCGAGGTGGTGCCGTTCGTGCTGGCACTCACCCCAGAGGTGGTCGCCGGGGCCGTCGCGACGCTGGATCTGCCGGACTCGGGAGTGGCCGCGCCGGCAAGGAACGGCCCGTCAGCGGGCGAATCGGGAGAGGAAACGAACACGTGACCAGACTGTTGGCAGCCGAGCTGGACATCGCGCAGACCGCCACGATCACGTCGGCCGCGTTGGCGGTCGCGCTGGCCGCCGTTGTCGGATTCGTCAGCCTGGGCTTCTACCGGGCCCGGCGGAGCACGGCCGGCGAGGCGGCCTACCACGCCCTGGTCGAGCGGGTCGTCGATGCCGAGACCCGCTCGGCGGAGGCCACCGCCGCGGCCCTGGAGGAACTGACCGGGTTACGCGCCGAAGTGCGTGGCGCCCGCGACGAGATGACCGAGGTCAAGCGGCGCCTGGCCGAGTTGGAACGGCTGCTCAGCCAGATCGGCTGAGCAGGAGCGGCGGCACCTCCACGAGAAGGAGCGGCATGAGCGGCAGTCCGCGGTGCGCCCGGCAGTGGTCCGCCCGGCCGGCGGTGGTGGCGACCGGGAGCGGTCCGGCGGCCGGTGCGCCACCGCCGGCCGAGGCGTGGCCCGGTCGTGAGACCGAACGCCACCGCCGTCCTCGACCAAATCTCGATCCACCGATCAAGCCCGGGTTCGTATGATCGGAAAGACTTGTCATCGTTGGGCAGGGTAGTGCGCCGGGTGTCGCATGTCGGTCGTCCACCGCGTCCTCGACTACGCGTCCTGCTGCGGTAGTCAGGGTCACTCCCCTGGGCCAGACCACGAGAGGACGACCATGCCTACCGTCAGCCACACGATCGATATCGACGCACCCGCGAGTCGCGTCTGGGCAATCCTCACCGACACCGCCGCGTACCCGGAATGGAACCCCTTCATGATCGCGCTCGACGGCGACCTCGTCCCCGGATCGCGGCTGTCCGTAACGATCGCTCCGCCCGGTGCGAAGCGGCAGCGCTTCACTCCCACTGTCACGGCCGTGGAGCCCGAGCGGCGGCTCGCGTGGCTCGGCCGCCTGCTCATCCCTGGCATCTTCGACGGCGCACACTCCTTCGAACTTGAAGCCCTCAGCCTTGCATCGACCCGGTTCACCCAGTCCGAGCGGTTCTCCGGGGTGCTCGTGCCGATGGTGCGCGGCCTGTTGCGCTCGACCGAGGCAGGCTTCGCGGAGATGAACTCAGCACTCGCCGCCCGGGCCGAGGCGTGACAGGCGTTGGCGTCGTCCAGCGCGTCGAGAACGGTGTCATCGCGGCCCTCGCCATGACGGCGGCAGCGCTGCTGTACCCGAAGTGGTGGTGGATGCCGCTTGCGGCGTTCGTGCTCTTCGACCTCTCCGCGCTCGGCTACCTGCGCTCACCCTCTGCGGGCGCCTTCTTCTACAACCTCGTCCACAACTACACCGGGCCAGCGCTCGCCGCCACCGCAGCACTCCTCACCGCACCCTCGCTGTCGGCGCTGTCGACGGTCTTCGGCCTGGCTGCCTGCTCGTGGGCGTTTCACATCGGGGCGGATCGGGTGCTCGGCTACGGCCTCAAGCATTCCGAGGGGTTCACGCACACCCACCTGGGGCGAATCGGTCGCGGCCGCCGCTGACCGTGCGCGCGGCCGCCATCCCGAATCCTCAACGCACCGTGCCCGGGGTGAGCGACAGCGTGCGTGCGATCTGGTGGGTCGACTCGCCGTGCCGCCCGGCGCGCAACACACCGAGTTCGCGATCGGTCAGCGACGATCGCTTCCGAGAACGCGCCATCGCGGGAGGGTCCATCGCCTGGGGCACGAGAGCTGGCCGCGCTCGGGCCGACATCGCGGCGATCGTGCGCGGACCAGGCTGCGGCGGACGCGCCCGTCGGGTTCGCGGCGGTCACAGGAAATAGGGTGTGCTGTCGTCGGCTGATTCTGCGACGGCAGCGGAACGGGAGGGGGCTGACGTGGGGCGGGTCAGACCAGGAGACGGCCATGCATTGCCGCGCTATCGCTGGTGGCAACTGTTCTCGCGTTCCCTGTTCCATCTGCGTCTCGACGGCGAGGGCGGGGCTTCGGAGACGTGGTCCGTCGACGTCAGGCACGGGGGTGACTCGAACGGCGAGGTGTACGTCCAGCTCTATCTCGACGGCGTGAATCAGGCTCGCGCGAAGCCTCCCGCCTCGTTCCCGGTACCCGGTGGCCTCATCGAGGTCGTCACCAGCAATTACGGCCTCCGCCGCTGCCACTACGTCACCCCGGACGGGACGCAGCGGCAGCTCGTGCCCGATCCCGCCGCTACCGAGGGGCGACGTGCCCGCCTGGCACGGGACCACCCGGCGCTGAGCCGTGGCATCGGATTCGCATCGGTGATCGTGCTCGCCTTCTCCCTCCTGCTCGGCGTGCCGCAGATCGTCGAGCAGATCACGCAGATCCCGCCCATCGCGGAGCGGATCGGCACATTCCTCAGTCCCTTCCACCTCCCGGCGTGGGCGAACATCTCGCTGGTCCTGGCAACGCTCGTGGCGAGCACCGAGCGGGCACTCCGGCTGCGCTACAACTCGATCCTGGACAGCGGGCTCTTCGGCGGCGACTGACAGGTGCGTGACCTGGTCCCGCCGCCACGGTTGGCGCTCGCAGCCGTCACCGGATTGACAGCGGAGACGCGATGATCATTCGCACGGCGGGGACGATCCCGCTCGGATCGGGGTGAGGGGCAGCGACGTGACGGTGAGATCCCGAGAGCGTCGCGGGAGGAACCGGAGGCCGTCATCCGCTCGACGGCCCGGCCCTTGATCAAATACGAACCGCTGACACGGTTCGCGTACGGCTACCTGTGGTGGGCGATACTGGGTTTGAACCAGTGACCTCTTCCGTGTCAAGGAAGCGCGCTCCCACTGCGCCAATCGCCCTTGCTGTTATACGAGGTGGGGACGGGATTTGAACCCGCGTACACGGCTTTGCAGGCCGTTGCCTCGCCTCTCGGCCACCCCACCGAGGTTGCCCCCGTCACGCGTGGCGGCAGCTCCGAGCGGACGACGGGACTCGAACCCGCGACCCTCACCTTGGCAAGGTGATGCGCTACCAACTGCGCTACGTCCGCATGCCCCCGGTGTTTCCGGTGACGGATGAGAACTCTAGCCGAGCGGCGGAACGGTTGCCAAATCGGGTTCCCATCCCGGCGCGTCCGAAATCCGGCCACCTGACCCTCCTAGGAGACTGCCCCGGCATCACGGCTGCCGGGGCAGCGCGCGGGCGCCGGGCAAGTGTCCGGCTTCCGACTGTCGCAAGCCAGATCAACCAGGGTTTGGTGACCGGCCGTATCCGTCTCGATCAGATACGGTGACGGGCGTGACGAGACGTGCGGCCGAGATCCGCCTGGATGCCCTGCTGCGCACCGCATGTGACGTGATCGGGCAGCGCGGGTTGGCGAACACCCGCACGGCGGACGTGGCGCAGGCCGCCGGGGTGAGCCAGGCGCTGGTCTTCTACCACTTCGCCACCAAGGAACGGCTGCTCGCCCAGGCCTTCGCGTACGCCGTCGAGCAGGATCTGGCCCGGCTGGACGCGGTGACGCGCTCCAACGCCCCGCCGTTGACCAAGCTCCGCCGGATCCTGCGGCTCTACACCCCGGCCGGGCGGGCCACCTCCTGGTCGATGTGGATCGACGGCTGGGCGGAGTCGCTGCGTACTCCCGAACTGGAGAAGGTCTCCCGCAAGCTGGACCTACGCTGGCGCCAGGATCTCGCCACGGTGATCTCGGACGGGGTCCGCGAGGGCGTCTTCGAATGCGCGGACCCGGCCGGCGCGGCCTGGCGGATCAGCGCGGTGATGGACGGCCTCGCGGTGCAGCTCGCGGTGCACGACCGGGTGATCTCCCGCCGGCAGTTCGCCGAGTGGGTACGCCTGGTGACCGCGCGCGAGCTGGGGCTCGACCCCGCCCAGCTGGAGTAGCCACCCGCGCGGTCACCACGGCGCGCCCACCGCCGTGCGACGAGCGCGCGGCCGCCAGCCCGGATAACGGGCGCCAGCCCAGACAACAGCGGTCAGCTCAGGTAGCGGCCGTCGCGGGGTACGGTCCGCCAGCGCCCGCGAGGTCCGGGCTGCTCCTCCCATGCCGTGACGGTCGCCGCACGGCCGTCGACCACGGCCTCCGGCTCCCGGTTCAGGTGCCGCAGCCGCAGCAACAGGCCGACCCCCAGGAAGAGCAGCAGGCCGCCGAGAAGGAAGGCCGCCTCGGTCAGGCCGAACCCGCCGCTTCGCGACACCTGGCTGCCCGCCGCACCGGCGGCCGGCGGGGCGCTCGCCGCATCGGCGTACTCCGCGTCGTCGGCGAGGTCGTTCTCCTCCTCGAACGGATCCACCGTCGGCACCTGCACCGGCTCCTCCGTCGGCTCCACCGTCGGCGCCTCGGTCGGCTCCACCGTCGGTACCTCGGACGGGGTCGGTGCCGCGGTCGTGGGTCGGGCCGCCGCACGCCGGCCGACCACCTCGCGGGTCGCGGTCTGGCGGGCCAGCAGCTCGGAATTCTCGTCGAACGCCTCGGCCGCGAGGCTGACCTGGCCCTGGCCGGCGTCCTCGGCGAACGCGATCCGGTACTGGGCGGTCACGGTGCGCCCCGGGCACAGGGTGCCCGGGTCGAGCTGGCGATCGGTCAGCCGCGCCGTGTCACCCTCGGCACGGACCTCCACCGGGAACGGACCGGTCTCCTCGATCCGCTCCACCCGCATTTGGTCCAGCCGCAGCCCCTGCACACCCAGCACCATCGACCAGCGCACCTTGATGCAGCCACCCTGGTCGGAGCGGGACACCACGGCGGAGACCGTCGCCACCCGCCCTCCGGCGGTGAACTGGTCCGGCAGCCCGCTGAGTTCGGTGGCGAACGCCGCGTGCGCCGGGCCGGCCATGGCGACGTCCACTCCGGTGAGACATGCCAGCGCGACACCGATCCGTAGCGTGTACCGCCACAGTCTCTTCACGATCCGCCTCCCGTTGGTCGCCTCCATTCGCCACGCTAGGAGCGTCCGAAGCCAGCCGGTAGACGGGCGTGTTCGCACGCATGGTGAAGCAAGATGCCCGTTTTCACGTACGGTATTGAACCGCTCACGACGCACCCGCGACACGCCGCCGGGCGTGACGATGGACAATCACCGGGTGTCCGCGCTCTCCACCGCCTTCGTCCGGCTGCACGCCCGGCTCGCGCCCGTCGCCTTCGTACCCGAGGTGCGGCTGCATCAGGCGGACGAGCCGGTCGGGTTGTGGGAGCTGACCGAGGGTGAGTTCCGCAGCGACCGGCCGCCGCCGTTCTGGGCCTTCGCCTGGGCCGGTGGTCAGGCCCTCGCCCGCCATGTCACCGACCACCCGCAGCTGGTCGCCGGCCGCCGGGTGCTCGACCTGGCCTCCGGCTCCGGCCTGGTGGCCATCGCCGCCGCCCGGGTCGGGGCCGCCGCCGTGCGCGCGGTGGAGGTCGACGACCTGGCCGTCGCGGCGGTCGCGCTCAATGCCGAGGCCAACGGGGTACGCGTCGACGCCGAGCTGGGCGACATCCTCGACGGTGACGCGGGGGACGCCGAGGTCGTCCTCGCCGGGGATGTGTTCTACAGCGAGGCGATGGCCAACCGGGTGCTGCGGTTCCTGCTCCGCGCCGCCCGATCCGGGGCGTCGGTGCTGGTCGGCGATCCCGGTCGGGCCTTCCTGCCGCACGACCGCTTCGACGAACTCGCCCGCTACGACGTGCCGGTCAGCGAGGCGCTGGAGAGCGTACGGGTGAAGCGCACCACGGTGTGGCGGTTGCGCGCGGGACGGCCGAGGCCGTCCGACTAGCGTGACGCCGTGCTCTTCCGCAGCTGGGAACCGGCCTCCGGGGCAACCGAAGGTGCCGGCCGCGACGCGGCCCGGCCACCCGACGCGGCCCGGTTCCCGGACGTGGTCCGGGTCGCCGATCACGTGGGCGTCGCGCATCTGCTGGTGACCCGGCACGCGCTGGTGCGTGAGGTGCTCACCGACACCGCGACGTACCGGCCGGACAACGCCCTGGACGCGGTCACGCCGATGCCGGTGGCCGCGCTGCGGGTGCTCGCCGCCCACCGGTTCCGGCTGCCCCCGACGCTGGCCAACAACGGCGGTGCGAGTCACCCCGCGATCCGCGCCCTGGTGGCCGACGCCCTGCACCCGACGCGGGTGGCCGCCCAGCGGGACTGGCTGGCCGGGCTGATCCGGCAGCGGATCGCCGACCTGGACGCCACCCTGGACACCGGTGCGCCGGTGGACCTGCACGCCGCGCTCGCCGCCGACCTGCCGCTGCTGGTCCTGGCCCGGCTGGTCGACCTGCCCGACACTCCGGTCGCCGCGGTGAAGGAGTTCGCCCGCGCCGCGCTGGAACTCTTCTGGGCGCCGCTGGACGCGGACCGGCAGCGGGTCCTCGCCGCCGAGGTCGGGCGCTTCCACCGGCTGCTGCGGGAGTTCGCGGCCACCGGTGACGGGTTGGCCGGGTCGCTGCGGGCCGCCGGGCACCCGCCCGACGTGGTGGTCGGCGCGCTGTTCTTCCTGCTGGTCGCCGGCCAGGAGACCACCTCGCAGTTCCTCACCCTGCTGATGCACCGGCTGGTCGGCGAGCCGGCGGTGCTCGCGGGGCTGCGCGACGGTTCCGTACCGGCCGGCGACGTGGTCGAGGAGGGGCTGCGGCTGGAGCCGCCGATCGTCACCTGGCGACGGGTCGCCGCGGTGGACACCACGCTGGGCGGGACGCCGGTGCCGGCGGGGACCAGCGTGGTGCTGTGGCTGGCCCGAGCCGGCCGCGACCCGGCCGTGGTGTCGTCGCCGGCGGAGTTCCGGCCGGGGCAGCGCGGGTCACGCCGGCACCTGGCCTTCGGGGCGGGCGCACACCGCTGCCTCGGCGACCAGCTCGCCCGGATGGAGGCCACCACGCTGGTCACGGAGGCGGCACCGCTGCTGGCCCGGGTGCGCGTGGTTCGCCCGCCGCGCTACCCGGACAATCTCACCTTCCGGATGCCCGACGCGCTCATCGTCCGCCGCTGAACCGGGCGGTACCCGACGAAGGTCAGTACCGGTGGACGCCTCAGCTGATCTCGTCGGCCCAGGAACGCCAGTCGTCGAGCACGCCGTACAGCCCGGGGGTCAGCCAGCCCGGGGCGGACCGCCGGAACACCCCCGGGTCCATCGCGCCGGCACCGGTGGGCAGCGCGCCGAGCAGGTTCGGCAACAGGTCGCTGAGGTTGGCCCAGTGCACCAGCTCGGGTTCGGTCGGCCAGGCGCCGATCACCACGCCGGCCGGCACGGCCCGCCGGTCGAGGGCCTCCAGGGTGAGCGCGGTGTGGTTCAGGGTGCCCAGGCCGGCGCGCGCCACCACCACCGCCGGGGCGCCCAGCGACACGGCCAGGTCGGCCACCGTCCACGGCTCCCCCGACGGTCGCAGCCCCATCGGTACGAGCAGCCCACCGGCGCCTTCGACCAGCACCAGATCGTGCTTGTCGGCCTCCTCCCGGATGGCGTCGACGGCGGTGTACAGCTCCAGCGGCGGCAGGTCGGCCACCCGGGCGGCGGCCAGCGGGGCAAGCGGGTCCGGGAAGCTGGCCAGCGTACGCCCGGTCATCGGGGCGGCCAGCCGGGTGACCGCCTCGACGTCGCCGGGCTCGCCGGTGGCCGTACCGGTCTGGCCGGGTTTGATCACCGCCACCCGCAGCCCCGCCGCCTGCGCCGCGGCCGTGATCGCTGCGGTCACCACCGTCTTGCCGACCTCGGTGTCGGTCCCGGTGACCAGCACCGGTCCCCGCCACTGATCCGTCATGGCGCGCATTCCACGATGACCTCCAGGGCGCGTGCGAAGTCCGCCTGCGGCACCCCCGCGCCGATGGTCAACCGCAGCCGGGAACGGCTGTCCGGGGTGGAGGGCGGGCGGAAGCAGCCGACCGCCACTCCCCGGTCCCGGCAGGCGGCGGCCCAGGCGGTCGCCGCCTCGGGGCCGGGTGCGGTGACCGAGACGACCGCGGCGCGCGGGGCGGAGACGTCAAGGCCGGCGGCGCGCAGCCGGCGTACCGCGAGGGCGGCCCGCTCGGCCAGGTCGGCGCGCAGGTCGTCGCCGGAGCGCGCCAGCCCGACGGCGGCGTGCACCCCGGCGGCCACCACCGGTGGCAGGGCGGTGTCGTAGATGAAGGTCCGCGCGGTCTCCACCAGATGCCGGATGAACTCGGCCGGGGCGGCCACCACGCCGCCCGCGCCGCCGAGCGCCTTGGACAGGGTGGCGGTGACCACCACGTCCGGTTCGCCGGCCAGCCCGGCGCCGGCCACCGCGCCGGCACCGGCCGGGCCCGTCACGCCGAGCGCGTGCGCGTCGTCGACCAGCAGCACCGCGCCGTGTTCGCGAGCGATCGCGTGCAGCCGGGCCAGCGGGGCGAGGTCACCATCCACCGAGAAGATCGACTCGGTGACCACCACCGCCGGTCGGCCCGGCGCGGCCGCGAGGGCCGCCGCGACCGCGGTGAGGTCGGCGTGCGGGGTCACCACCGTCTCCGCGCCGGAGATCCGACACCCGTCGATCAGGCTGGCGTGGTTGTGCGCGTCGGAGACCAGCAGCGTACGGGGGCGGACCAGGGCCCGGATCGCGCCGACGTTGGCCAGGTATCCGGAGGAGAAGACCAGCGCCCGGTCCGTGCCGAGCCAGCCGGCGAGGGTGTCCTCCAGCGTGTGGTGGGCGTCGGTGGAGCCACGGACCAGCCGGGATCCGGTCGCCCCCAGCCCGTACGCCGACAGTGCCCGCGCCGCCGCGGCAACCACCTCGGGATGCGCGGCCAGGCCCAGGTAGTCGTTGCCGGCCAGGTCGACCACCTCGTCGTCGGCGGCGCGCGGATGCAGCCGGCGGGTCAGTCCCGCCTTCGCCCGCAGCTCGGCGCGGCGGTCCAGTGCCGCCAGCCAGTCCGCCACCGCCACGTCCCTTCCCGCCGTTCCCACCCGTCAGGCGCTTCCGCCGGGCGAAGTTACCACCCGACCGGCCCGCACCGGCGTGGCGCCGTACGGCTCGCCGCGCCACCGGCCCGGGCGTCACCAGCCGACCCGGCAGCAACTCCGGTCCGGGCCGGCAGCGCCTCCGGCCTGCGGTCGCTCCGGCCCGCCGGCGGCCGGGTCGGGCCTGCCGGCGCGGCGGCCTTGTAGGGTACTGCCATGCCAGAGATCCTCGACCAGGCCCGGGCCCAGGTGCTGCACAACGGCGTCGGTCTCGACGAGGCCGGTGTCCTCGCCGTGCTGAGCCTGCCCGACGAGCACCTGTCCGACACGCTCCAGCTCGCCCACGACGTGCGGATGCGCTGGTGCGGCCCGGAGGTCGAGGTCGAGGGCATTGTCTCGCTCAAGACCGGCGGGTGCCCGGAGGACTGTCACTTCTGCTCGCAGTCCGGCCTGTTCACCTCGCCGGTACGGTCGGTCTGGCTGGACATCCCCTCGCTGGTCGAGGCGGCCAGGCAGACCGCCGCCACCGGGGCGACCGAGTTCTGCATCGTGGCCGCGGTACGCGGCCCGGACGCCCGGCTGATGACGCAGCTGCGCGAGGGGGTCGCCGCGATCAAGGCCGAGGTCGACATCCAGGTCGCCGCCTCGCTCGGCATGCTCACCCAGGAGCAGGTCGACGAGCTGGTCGAGATGGGTGTGCACCGCTACAACCACAACCTGGAGACCTGCCGGTCGTACTTCCCGAACGTGGTCACCACGCACTCCTGGGAGGAGCGGTGGGAGACCCTGCGGATGGTCCGCGAATCCGGCATGGAGGTCTGCTGCGGCGGCATCCTCGGCCTCGGTGAGACGGTGGAGCAGCGGGCGGAGTTCGCCGCGCAGCTGGCCGAGCTGGACCCGCACGAGGTCCCGTTGAACTTCCTCAACCCCCGACCCGGCACCCCGCTCGGCGACCGCCCGGTGGTGGAGGGCAAGGACGCGCTGCGGGCCATCGCCGCGTTCCGGCTGGCCATGCCGCGCACCATTCTGCGGTACGCGGGCGGCCGGGAAATCACCCTGGGTGACCTCGGTACCCGTGACGGGCTGCTCGGCGGCATCAACGCCGTGATCGTCGGCAACTACCTGACCACCCTCGGTCGGCCGGCGACCGAGGATCTCAAGCTGCTCGACGAGCTGAAGATGCCGGTCAAGGCGCTCTCGGCGACCCTGTGATGCCGACCGCCGACCGCGAGCAGGCCGGGCCGGCGGTGGGGTCCTGGTGCGACCGGTGTGGGGAGGCCGCGTCGGCGGGGCCGCACGCCGGTTGCGCGGCGGCCCGGGCGTTGGAGCCACCCCGGTACTGCCCGCACTGCCGCCGCCGGATGAAGGTGCAGGTGCTGCCGGTCGGCTGGGCGGCGGTCTGCGTCGCGCACGGCGAACGGCGAGGCTGAGCACGATGCTGCGGGGAGAGGTCGTCACCCTGCGGCCGGCGGCGGCCACCGATGTGGCGAGGCTCGCGGCGATCCGGGCCGAACCGGAGGTACGCCGCTGGTGGCGCGGCGGCGACGACCTGGTCGCCGCCGTCGAGGCGGATCTCGCCGACGAAACCCTGTCGGTGTACGCGATCGAGCACGACGGCCGGGTCGTCGGCGCGATCCAGTCGTACGCCGAGGACGATCCGGACTACCGGCACGCCAGCGTCGACATCTTCCTCGACCCGTCGGTACGCGGCGCCGGGCTGGGCGGGGACGCCATCCGCACCCTGATCCGCCATCTGATCGACGCCCACGGCCACCACCGCTTCACCATCGACCCGGCGGCGGCGAACACCGCCGCGATCCGGGCGTACGCGAAGGTCGGCTTCCGGCCGGTCGGCATCCTGCGCCGCTACGAGCGCGGCGACGACGGCCGTTGGCACGACGGTCTGCTGATGGACCTGCTCGCCGACGACCTGCGCTGAACCGCACCTCGCCGCCGGCTGGCGACCAGACGCGTCAGGAGGCGGTGCAGGTGGCGCCGTTGAGGGTGAAGGTCGACGGTCTGGGGTTGCTGCCGGTGTGCGTACCGTTGAAGCCGATGCCGGCCGACGCGCCCGGCGCCAGGGTGCGGTTGTAGGACAGGTTGGTCGCGGTCACCGCCGTACCGCTCTGCTGGAAGGTGGCTCCCCAGCCCTGGCCGACCCGCTGCCCGGTGCCGGGGAAGGTGAACGCCAACGTCCAGCCGTCGACCGCCGCCGTGCCGGTGTTGGTGATCGTGATGTTCGCGGTGAAGCCGGTACCCCAGTCGTTGGTGCCGTAGGAAACCCGACAGGGCGAGGCCGGCAGCGGCGCGGAGGTGGTCACCGTCACCCGCTCCGAGGGCGGCGAGACGTTGCCCGCGGCGTCGATCGCCACCACGTAGAAGTAGTACGGGATCTGCGGCTCCAGCTCCGTCGCCTCGTACGTCGTGTCGGTGACCGTGTCGAGCAGGACGTCGACCAGGGCCGGCCCACGGTAGACCCGGTACCCGGTCACGCCCACGTTGTCGGTCGACGGGGCCCAGGTGAGCGTCGCCCCGGTCGCAGTGATCGCCGATGCCGTCAGCGAACCGGGCGCGGTCGGCGGGACCGTGTCCCCGGTGTCGGTGAACGGTGTGGTCACGGTCAGTTTCGCCGACCACGGGGAGCGGTTGCCGGCCTGGTCGATGGCCTGCACCTGGATCTCGTAGGTGCGGGTTGGCGAGAGCGTGACCACCAGCGAGTTGGTCGTGGCGAAGGAGTACGAGTACACGTCACCGCCGACCATGTAGACGCTGACCTGGTAGCGGTCGATCCCGCTGCCGGTGTCGGTGGAGGCCGCCCAGGTCAGGCTCGCCGACCGGGAGGTGACCTCGGTCGCCACCGGGGTGCCCGGGGTGCTCGGCGGGGTGGTGTCGCCGGCTGCCGGCGTGGGCTCGGCGCCCCACACCACCGCCCCGCCGGAGTAGAGCGGCACCGTCGGGTTGGGCCCGGTGGTCGCCTGGTACGACGGGTCGTTGCTCGGATCCCAGGTGCCGCCCTCGGGCACCCCGACCTTGAACTGCACCTCCATCCGGTGCGGCGACTGCCCGGCGGGGGCGATGGTGTGCCCGGTGCAGTCGACCTCGACGTACCAGAGGTCGCCGCCGGCCTGCCGGGCGGTGGTGGGTGCCGGGCAGCCCTGCGTGTAGCCGGGGGTCACCTGCACCGGTCCGGTGCCGTCGGGGCGGAAGTAGTAGCGGAACGTCGCGTCGGTCAGCGCGCGGGCCGGGAAGGCCGACTTGTTGTAGATGATCGCCTTGATCGCGGTGGCCCGAGGCTCGTTCTGCATGATCGTGGTCTCCACGGTCAGCTCGTCGATGTCGGGCTGTTCGGGCACCGGGAAGTTGGCCAGCGGAGTGCCGCCGTACTCCTGGGTCAGCCGGGCCAGCGCGGAGGTGAAGCCGGCGTTGTAGTCGGTGGCGACCTCGTTCATGACGTAGTCCGAGCGGCTGTCGGTGTACGCGTCGTTCGGCGCGGACGGGCCGCCGACCAGCGCGCCGTAGAGGGTGTGCCGGGTCTCGGTGGGCACGGTCATGCTGTCCCACCATGAGCCGTGCGCGGTGCGGTGATGCGGATTCCTCGGCGGGTTCGCGCCGAAGCCGATGACGTAGCTGGAGTTGCGCGGGTTGTCGCCGAGCGCATAGTTGATCTGCCGGACGGCGAAGTCGTGGTAGCGGGCCTTGCGGGTCGCGTCGGTGATGTTGTCGCTGTAGACCAGCGCGGCGAACGCGGTGTTGGCGGCGTAGCGCAGGGCGCCCCACGAGTCGAGCACGGCCATCCCGCCGGGCGAGTACCGGACCCGTTCCCCGTCGACGCCGACCGTCCAGAAGTCGAGCCACCGGTTGGCGTCGTCGACGTACTTCTGCTTGCCGGTCAGGTTCGCCAGCAGCACGTACGCCCCGAACTGCTTGTTGTCCCAGGCGACCGTCCACTTGTAGGAACGGGTGGAGGTCTGCGGTTCGGTGCCGAGTTGGTCGTACTCGCTCTCCGCCTTGGCCAGGTACGCCGCCTCGCCGGTGGCCCGGTACAGCCAGATCGCGCCCCACACCAGCTCGTCCTGCCACCCGCTCCAGGAGCGGTAGAAGTTCGTCGCGTCGGTGATGCACTCGTGATAGCTCCTGCGTACCGTGTCGGCGAACGTGTAGAGCTGCCGCGCGTGGGTCAGCAGCCTGTCGGCGTACGCGGCGTCGGTGGGCC
Organism: Micromonospora sp. WMMD1082; assembly: GCF_029626175.1. Classification (NCBI taxonomy): domain Bacteria; kingdom Bacillati; phylum Actinomycetota; class Actinomycetes; order Micromonosporales; family Micromonosporaceae; genus Micromonospora; species Micromonospora sp. WMMD1082. Next base: position 7,421,717 of record NZ_JARUBM010000002.1, read on the forward strand.
GGAAGACCATGGACGACGCGGCCAACGCCGCCGCCGTCTCCCCCGCCAGGTCCGCGCCGCCACAGCTCGCATCGATCTTGTACGCGGGCCGCGCCATCGGCATCACCTCGGCCGGCCCCCACCACTTGTGGTCGTCGCCCCGACCCACCTGTCCATAGAGGACGTTCGGTGACGGGTGCGCCTTGACGAAGTAGTCGTTGACGAAACGCAGATTGTTCAGCAGGTGGGTCAGCTGACCGGAGGCGGCGTACCCGGACCGGTACTCCACCGCACCCCAGGCGAGCATGGTGGCGCTGAAGGCCATCGGAAAGCCGAACTTGACGTGGTCGCCGGCGTCGTACCAGCCACCGGTGAGGTCGACCCCCACGTCGGCGCCGTCGCGCAGTGCGGAGTCGCCGCGCCACGACACCCGATTCCACTCCGGTAGCGTCCCGGACTGCTGCGCCTCGTAGAACAGCAGCGACTTCTGCAACGCCTCCGCGTAGTTGAACGCCGGCGCGACAGCGGGCTGGGCCCCGTCGGATCCGCCCCCGCCGACCGGCCCGGCGGCGGCGCCGGTCGCGGGTACGCCGAGCGCGAGCGCGAGCCCGGCGGCCAGCGCCGTGACGACGGCCAGCAGTCGGCGCGGCCAGGGCTGGTCGGGGCGGCGAGGCCAGGGCTGATCGGCCCGGCGAGGCTGGTCCGCCCGGCGAGGCTGGTCGGCGCGGCGAGGCTGGTCGGCGCGGCGGAGCCGGGGCCACGGTTGGTCGGCACGACGCGGCCAGGGCTGGTCCGGGCGATGGTTCGGTCGGTGCCGGTTGGCGCGGGCGCGGCGCGGCCGTGGGTGGTGATGCATGCGACTGCTCCTGTCGATGCGTGGCGGGCAGCATCGACCAGACGCGTGGGCGCGTCGGAGTGGACGGCTGCCGACGGAGGTGGCGGTGCGAGGTGGCTTCAACAGGAGCGGGAGCGCTCCCATGGATACCCAGCAATGTAATGCCCGAGTCACCGCTTGTGAAGAGCCACGCCACCGGCCCCCGGCACACCAGGCCGCACACGCCGGAACGTACGCCACACAGGGGCACGCGTCCCGCCGCACGAGCAAATCTTGGACAGTTGCCGTTCCGCGCTAACGGCACGCCCGGTTGGGCTTGCTGATCGTTTGCCGCCGAGTGACTCGACGCGCCGCTGTGCGAGTCACTCAACCGCAAACGATCGTCCACGGACCAGTCCCCGGCCAAGCGATGGGCAGGGCTCCCGCACCGGGGGCCCTGCCCACCTCACCGTCCTCCGCACCGGAGGACGGTCGTCTGATCCGCCGACCAACCCGCCCTCAGCCGCTGGTCTCGGCCGGTGCCGGCACCTGGGCGGCCAGGGGCATGGTCATGGTCAGCAGGGCACCGTCCCGCTCGATCGTGGTCGGCCGGGACAGTCGGCGCAGCGTACGCAGCATCGGTGCGTTGTCCGCCTGGACGTGCAGCACCAGCGCCGCGTAACCGGCCGACTCGGCCTGCCGGGTGAGCCGGCGCAGCAGCGTCGAGCCCAGCCCGCGCCGCTGCCAGTCGTCGCGCACCAGCAGCGCCAGCTCGGCCTCGTCGCCCTCGGCGAGCAGGTTGGCCATCGCGACGACCGACTCCGCCGCCCCGCCGGAGCCGGTCGTCGCGGCGATCAGGGTCAGCCCACGGACCGGCTCCAGCAGCCGGCGCAGGCGGGCCGGGGAGGGTTGGCCCGCACCTCCCAGGTAACGACGCTGCCGGCTGGCCGCCGAACAGGCCTGGTGCAGCTCGACCACCGACGTCAGGTCGTCCGCGACGGCGGGGCGTACGATCAGCTCGGCACCGTCCGGCAGAACCACGGTGACCTGCTCGGTGCTGCGACGGGCCGCCGTGGCACCCAGCTCCAGCAGCGCCTGCGCCCGGGCGTACTCCGCCGGGGTGAAGCTCGGCGCGACCCGGCGCAGCAGATACGACCCGCCGTTGGGATCGGCCAGCGACATGGTCAGATCGTCGATCCCCGGGCGGGCGGCGGCGGGTGCGGGCCGCCAGGTCACCTCGTCGGCGCCGAGCAGGGCCCGGAGCACCTCGCCGGTCGCGTCCGGGTCGTGCACCAGCCGGGTGGCCAGCCCGAGCACCCGGGTGGGCTGGTCGGCCAAACCACGCGCCTCACTGCGTGCCACCCAACAGTCCCGACCCCGCCCCCGCTCGACGGCGGCGAGGAGATCCGCCTCGTCGAGAGTGTCCGGCGCGTCGACGAGGAAGTCGTCGACGGCACCGCGCTCGGTGGTGTGCACCTGCACGGTGAGGATGTTGACTCCGCGCAACGCGAGGCTCGCCGTGAGCACCGACAGGTAGCCCGGCCGGTCGTCCACGGTGGCTCGGATCCGCCACAGCGTCATCGTTGCCTCCCTTCCCGTGCCACCCTCGCCTGCCGCTGTTGCCAGCCGGTTGCCCCACCATGTCCAGCCGTGACCAGCCGTGCGGTCTGCGTCACAGCTGGGGCCCGGTCACGGGTTCGCGCTGACCGGTGGGGTGCCGACCAGGTCCAGCCGGTCACCGAGGATCACCGCGCTGGCCCGGACCAGCTGAGCGAGCCGATCCACCTCGGTGGAGTGGAACGCGGCGGGCGCCAGGGTCTCGCTGTGCTCGCGGCAGACCACCAGGACCAGCCCGGCCCGACCGAACGGCGCGACCGCGAAGTGGCCGCCGTCGGGCATGGTCATCGACCGGGCGCGCAGCGGGGTCACCTCCGGCAACTGCGGCGGTACGGGCGTACGCCAGCTGGCGTGCCCCACCGTCGCGCCGCCGCCTCCGCTGCGGGAGGCCCAGTCGACGGGCACCATGGCGGCCACCGCCCACTCGGCGGCGAGCAGCCCCGGCACCGCGTCGACCAGGGTGGCCAGCCCGTCGACCGGGTTGCCGGCGACCTGTGCCAGCAGCTCGGCGTCCTGGCCGGTGGTGGTGGGCGCGCCGATCGCCCGCCACACGCCGTCCACCCGCACTCCGGGGATCGCCGCCAGGCCCGCCAACAGCCGCTCCACCCGGGCGGCGCCCGGCCAGACCACGGTGAAGTCGTCGACCGCCCGGCCGCCGAGGCGTTCCAGCACGACCACCTGGACGATGTCCGCGCCCGACACCCCGAGGGTGCGCGCCACCTGGCCGAGCGTGCCCGGGCGGTCCGGCAGGGTGACCCGCACGCGCAACAACATCTCTAACCCCTCCGCTCGGCGGGCCGGCACGGTGGCCGACAGGCTGATCCCCAGCCTGTCAGATGACCATTTCGTCCCTGTTGCGGTGGCATGACCCGAGGGTCAAACCTGACCTTGACACCCCGCCCGAGCTGCTGAGATCGCGACATGCGGGCAGATAGCGCCGCTGGTCGGGCCGACAGCCCGAGGCGCCGCAAGCCGTGACCGGCCCGGCGGCCGAGGGGTCAGGCGGAGGCGCGCTCGACGAACTGGGTGTCCAGGACGATGTGTGGCGCGGGGATCTCGTCGCCCCGGATCCGGGCGACCAGCAGCCGCGCCATCTGCCGCCCCATCTCCTCGGTGGGCTGGAACACCGACGACAACGGCGGGTCGGCCTGCCGGGCGATCGGCGCGTCCTCGAAGCCGACCACGGCCACGTCCTCCGGCACCCGGCGCCCCGCCTCGCGCAGCGTCCGCAACGCGCCGAAGGCCATCAGGTCGGCGGCGACGAAGACCGCGTCCAGGTCGGGACAGCGGTCCAGCAACTGCCGCATGGCCGTCGCCCCGCTCTCCTCGCTGAAGTCGCCGTACGCGATCAGATCGGGGTTGACGCCGAACCCGGCGGTGCGTACCGCATCCCGGTACCCGGACAACCGGGCCAGGCCGGCGCCCATGTCCTGCGACCCGGCGATGGTGGCGATGCGCCGCCGCCCCCGTCCGGCGAGGTACTCCACGGCCTGCCGCGCCCCACCGGCGTTGTCGATGTCGACGAACGAGGCGGGCTGCGCGTCGGGGTGCAGCATCCGCGCGGGACGGCCACCGAGCACGGTGGGCAGGCCGCGCTCCTCCAGCAGGGTGGGCAGCGGATCGGCATCGTGCAACGACAGCAGCAGCACCCCGTCGACGTGCTGGTTGGTCAGGTGGTGCTCGACCCGTTCCCGCTCCAGCGGCGACTGCGCCATGGCCAGCCAGAGCTGCAACGGCGTCTCCAGCAGGGCGGAGCTGATCCCCCGGACGATGCCGGCGAAGAACGGCTCGGCGAAGATCCGCTCGCCGGACTCGCTGACCACCAGGGCCACCGAGTCGGTCCGCTGGGTGACCAGTGCCCGGGCGGCGCGGTTCGGCACGTACCCCAGCTCGGCGATGGCCTGCTGGACGGCGGCCCGGGCCTCCGGACTCACCTGGGGGGAGCCGTTGACCACGCGGGAGACCGTGCCGCGGCCGACACCGGCGCGGGCGGCGACCGCGTCGAGGGTCGGGCGCCCGAGCGACCGGGTGCGCTGCGTTGTCATCGTCTGCTCCTCCGACGTCAGGCGGCCCCGGCACCTGCTTCAGCGTCGGTGCCGGGCCGCCCGTTACTGGCTGGCCGTCGCCCTATTGTGCGGCCAGACCGTTGCGTCGGATCACCTCCGCGTACCACCTGGCGCTGGACTTGGGGATACGGGTCTGGCTGTCGTAGTCGATGTAGATCATGCCGAACCGCTTGGTGTAACCCCAGGCCCACTCGAAATTATCCATCAGCGACCAGGCGAAGTATCCCCGCAGGGGGACGCCCGCGCTGATCGCCTCGTGCGAGGCGCGCAGGTGGGCCTCGAAGTAGGCCAGCCGGTCGGCGTCGTCGACCTGACCGTCGACCACCACGTCGACGAAGGCCGACCCGTTCTCCGTCACGTACAGCGGCAGGTCCGTGTACTCCTCGTGCACCCGGCGCAGCGTCTCCAGCAGACCCGGGGAGTCGATCTCCCAGCCCATGTCGGTGACCGGCACCCCCCGGGTGACGAATCGGACGTCCTCGCTACCCGGCCAGCTGGACGACGCCCGCCAGTAGGGTTCCGGCTTCTCCCCGGGCACCGGTGCGGCCACCACGTGCCGGCTGTAGTAGTTGACCCCGACCAGGTCCAGCGGCGTGGCGATGGTGGCCAGATCCCCGTCGTGGACGTGCTCGAAGTCGGTCACCTTGGCCAGGTCGGCGACCAGGTCGGCGGGGTAGCTTCCGCGCAGCAGCGGGTCGAGGAAGAACCGGTTGGCCAGCCCGTCGATGCGTCGCGCGGCGTCCACGTCACCCGGCGCGTCGGTGGCCGGGGTCACCGGGTACAGGTTGACGGTCACCCCGAGCTGCGGGCCGGGCCGGGCCGCGCGCAGCGCCTGCACGGCGAGCCCGTGCCCGAGCATCAGGTGGTGCCCGGCGCGGACCGCGTCCGCCCCGGCGCGGCGGCCGGGGGCGTGCACCCCGGAGCCGTAGCCAAGGAAGGCGGAGCACCAGGGCTCGTTGAGCGTGGTCCAGTACTTCACCCGGTCGCCCAGCGCGTCCGCCACCAGCTGGCTGTAGTCGGCGAACCGGTAAGCGGTGTCCCGAGCCGGCCAGCCACCGGCGTCCTCCAGCTCCTGGGGCAGGTCCCAGTGGTAGAGGGTGAGCCAGGGCTCGATCCCGTTGGCCAGCAGCTCGTCGACCAGCCGCCGGTAGAAGTCGAGCCCCTCGGCGTTCGCCGGGCCCGACCCGCCCGGCTGCACCCGGGGCCAGGAAACCGAGAAACGGTACGACTTCAACCCCAGCTCGGCCATCAGGCGAACGTCCTCGCCGAGCCGGTGGTAGTGGTCGCAGGCGACGTCGCCGGTGTGCCCGGCGACCGTCCGGCCCTCGGTGTGGCTGAAGGTGTCCCAGATCGACGGGGTCCGGCCGCCCTCGGCCGCCGCGCCCTCGATCTGGTACGCGGCGGTCGCCGCACCCCAGAGAAAGCCGGGTGGGAAGGTCAGCGGCGCGTCTTCGTCCAGGACGCCGACGGCGGGCGGGGTGGCGGGGTTACTCACGACTTGACTGCACCTTCCATGATCCCGCCGATGATCTGGCGGCCGAACAGAATGAAGACCAGGACCAGTGGCAGGGTGCCGACCGCCGTGGCGGCGAAGACCTGGGAGTAGTCGGTGTAGTAGGCGTACGACAGGAAGGAGAGCGAGACCTGCAGGGTCGGGTTCTCCGGGGTGAGGATCGCGTACGGCCAGAGGAACGAGTTCCAGTTCTCCATGAAGGTCAACAGACCCAGCACGCCGGCGGCCGGACGCAACGCGGGCAGCACGATGTTCCAGTAGATCCGGAAGGTGCTGGCGCCGTCGACCCGGCCGGCCTCGATCAGTTCGTCGGAGATCGCCTGGCTGGCGTACTGCCGCATCATGAACACGCCGAAGCCGGTGACCAGGAACGGCACGGTGACCGCGTAGAGGGTGCCATGCCAGTCGAGCTCCTGCATCATGCCCCAGAGCGGGATGAGGCCCATCTGGGTCGGGATCATCATGGTGACGATGATCGCCAGCAGCAGGATGTTGCGGCCCCGGAATCGCAGCTTCGCGAAGGCGAAGCCGGCCAGCGAGCCGGTGAGCACCACCGACACGGTGACCACCGAGGAGACGATGATCGAGTTCGTCAGGCCGGTGAGGAAGTTGGCCGCGTCGTTGTCGAGCACCCGCCCGAAGTTGTCGCCGAAGGCACTTCCGGGGGTGAACGGCGGCGGCACGTCGTTGATGGCGTCCAGGGTGCGGCTGCCGATCACCAGCATGTAGTAGAAGGGGTAGATCGACAACAGGGCCGCCAGGACGAGGGCCATGTAGGTCAATGGACTGGTGCGCCACAGGCGCTGGGAAGCCGAGAACACAGACCTCTCCTCACTTGGCCGCGCGGCGGACGAGAACGAAGTTGAGCAGCGACATCAAGACGATGATCATGAAGATCGCCCAGGCCACCGCGGCCCCGTAGCCTGCGGTGCTCAGGTTGTCGATGCCCTTCTCGTACATGTACATGGCCAGGGTCTGGAACTCCCGCTGATTGCCACCGAGGATGCGCCCGTTGGCGAAGAGCAGCGGCTCGGTGAAGAGCTGCATGCCGCCGATCGTGGAGAGGATGACCACGAAGATGAAGGTGGGCTTGAGCATCGGCAGGGTGATCCGCCAGAACTGCCGCCACTGACTGGCGCCGTCGATCGCGGCCGCCTCGTACAGGTCCTTCGGGATGGCCTGCATGCCGGCGAGCAGGATCAGGGTGTTGTAGCCGGTCCACCGCCAGTTGACCATGGTGGCGATCGCCGTCCAGGAACTCCACCGCTGCGCCCGCCAGTCGATCTGGTCCACCCCGACGAAGCTGAGCAGCCAGTTGAACAGGCCGAACTCGCGCTGGAACAGCATGCCGAAGACGATCGCCACCGCAGCCACCGAGACCACGTTCGGGACGAAGATGGCCATCCGGAAGAAGGTCTTGGCGCGCAGCAGCGTGCGGTTGAGCAGGTTCGCCAGGAAGAGCGCCAGCAGCAGCTGCGGGATGGTCGACAGGGCGAAGATGCCGAAGGTGTTGACCAGCGCGTTCCAGAAGTACTCGTCGGAGACCAGCTGGGTGTAGTTGTCGAATCCGATGAACGAGTGATCGCCGATCATGTCCCAGTCGTGCAGCGACATCCAGGCGGTGCGCAGCATCGGGTACAGCCCGAACACGCCGAAGATCAGGAAGAACGGCGCGATGTAGAGGTACGGCGAGTACTTGAGATCCAGGCGGTTGAGCAGGTACCCGCGACGACGCCGGGGCGCAGCATCGGGTGGTGGTGGTGCTGGCGACGGCGGCGCCGTCGTGGCCGACAGACTCATGCTGTTTTCCTTTTCCGGCGAGGCCGGGGGCCCTCGCGCAGGGGCAACCCAGAAGGGGACCGACCGGTGGCGTCCGGGTAGTCCCCGAACGCCACCGGTTGGGAATCACTCAGAAGGCGCCCTGAACACCGGCGTCCTTCACGAACTGCTCCCAGGCCTTGTCCTTGCTGGCCTGCCCGTTCTCGAACGACCGCAGGGCCGGCTCGAGCGCGTTCTCCTTCACCGCCTGGTGCTTCGGGCCCAGGTGCACCGGCTCGATCTTGCTGACGCTCTCGCCGAAGATCTTGCCGGTCGGCGCGTTGCTGAAGTACTCGTTGGTGTAGCTGAGGAACGCCTCGTTCTGCAGCGCCTCCAGGCTGGTGGGCAGCGGGCCCTTGAGCTTGAAGGCCTCCACCTGGCTGGTGGCGTTGGTCAGGAACTCGGCGAGCTTCGCCGCCTCCTTCTGGTGCGCGCTCTGCTCCGGCACGGCCAGCCAGGAGCCGCCCCAGTTGCCGCCGCCACCCGGCACGGCCGCCACGTCCCACTTGCCCTTGTTGGCCTCACCGGAGTTGTCCGCCACGATGCCGAGCATCCAGGACGGGCAGAAGGTCGCCGCGAAGGTGCCCTGCTTGAAACCGCCCGACCACTCGGGCGACCAGGTCGCCGTCTTGGCGGAGATGTCCGCCATCGAGGTCGCGGTCTCCCAGGCCGCCTTCACCGCGGGGCTGCTGTCCGCGATGATGTTGTTCTCCTTGTCGTAGAACAGGTCGCTGCCCTGCTGAAAGAGCACGCCGTTGGAGACGGCGGTGATCGAGTCGATGAAGTTCTTGCCGGTGGCCTGCTTGTACTTCTGGCCGGCCGCGTGGAAGCCGCTCCACTCCGGCCAGAGCGCCGACACCTCGTCCCGCTCGGTGGGCAGGCCGGCCGCCCCGAACAGGTCCTTGCGGTAGCAGACGGCGAGGCTGCCGACGTCGGTCGGCAGACCGATCAGCCGCCCGTCCGGCGCCTTGCCCAGCTCCCACTTCCAGGGGAGATACTCGGTGGAGTGGTCGTCGACCAGCGGAGTCAGGTCCACCCAGTTGCGCGGGTTGGCCTTGAACTCGTTGAGGATG